>CAZIMI010000155.1:0-3420 GCA_964540325.1 uncultured Methanosarcinales archaeon
TAATACTACCAATAACTTCAATCTCTTCACAATCTTTTTCTGTACATTTCCATAACGGAACTGGGGTCCCCCAATACCTTTGTCTAGTAATAGAATTGTCTTTCAAATTAGCTGTCCAAGAATCAAAAGCCTGCGTTCTCGGCTGCCAATTAACTTTAGCGTTCTCTTGAATCATTTCTTCTCTTAAGTCCTCAATTTTAAAGAACCATTGTTTAGTTGGTCTGAAAATAACTGGTTTGTGACAGCGCCAACAATGAGGATACTCGTGATCAACTTTAGTAACTGCAATTAAAGCCCCTTCCTCTTCTAAAACGTCAATAACTTTCTGGTCATCTACCTTTGCTCTTAACCCAGTAAATTTTCCAGTTCCCTCTGCGAAATCTCCGGCTTCAGTTAAAGTATTAAATGGCGGGATGTCATAAGGTTTACAAGCAATCTGATCCTCCGGTCCAGAACCAGGCGCAGAATGAACCAATCCTGACCCAGCAGTTGTATCAACATATTCTTCGCTAAGAATTACAGTATGAACGTTAGGATGATCTTTTTTTAGTTCTCCATATTTAAGCATAAACTTTTCAAAAGGATGGACGTATTCCCAACCTTCCATAACTTCGCCTTTAAATTCTTCTAAAACTTTCATTCCTTTTCCGGCAACAGCGCTAACAACAACATTAGCAAGAGCTTTAGCCAAAATCCATTTCTCACCGCCAGTAATCTCAACTTTAACATAATCTAATCCCGGATTGACCATAACGGCTAAATTAAACGGAATTGTCCAAGGCGTTGTTGTCCAAATAATCAAGAATTCTTTCTCTTTGTTTTTTAAAGGTAATTTGACGAAAATTGAATCTTCATTAACATTTTCGTACTCTGTTTCGTGTTTAGCTACCGCAGTTTCACAATTACCGCACCAAGTCATTACCTTTTCTCCCAGATAAAGTCGATCTTTCTTCCAAGCTTCTTTTACCATCCACCATTGGCCTTCCATATAATCATTCTTTAAAGCCATGTAAGGATCAGAAAAATCTAAAGTTACACCCATCCTTTGAAAGTCTGTAGTCATCTGCTCAGCCATTTCTAAGCAGAAAGCAGTACATTCTTTGATAAATTTTCCAAGACCAAACTTTTCAATATCATCTTTTGTTTCCAGTTTATGTTTAGCCATAACTTTATGTGCGGTAGGTAAACCATGCACATCATAACCTGCCCGGTCCCAAACATTTAAGCCCTGAGAACGTTTATACCTCAGAGAAATATCTTTAAGAGACTTGTTCCAAGCAGTTCCCAAATGAACTTTTCCAGAAGTATATGGCGGCCCGTCAAGATAATAGTACTTTTTACCTTTCTCGTTCTTTTTTCTAAGTTTATCTAGGATTTTCTGCTTTTTCCAGAAATCTAGCATCTCTGGTTCCAGTTCTTCATGCTTATAATTAGGATATTTCATTATTTAAGAATGTTAGTGGGCAGTTATTTAAAAATCTTTCAGTTTTTGATAGGGGATAAAGTTTGTCTTTAGACCCTCTAGAATATTCTTAAAAAGAATTTCTCATATCCTCTTTCTTCTTCACGGATATTTATAAACTTAATTGCTGAGATTTAATCATAGAAAACCTCTAATTGTTTCTTTCGTAAAGGATGTCTTAGTTTCTTTAAAGCTTTAGCTTCTATTTGACGGGCCCTTTCTCCGCTAATTCCAAACACTTTTCCTGCTTCTTTCAAATGCATAATTTTACCATAACCATACAAAGGATGGAAACCGTGTCTAACCCTAATAATAAACTCTTCTTTTGGTTTGAGAGCAGCTGTTAAAACCCGATTTAAAAACTTCCTTAGATCTTTTGGATCATACAACTCACTGGAATCTAAACAATTTTCATCTTTAACTCGTTCGTATCGACTGCAGTCATTAAATTCTCCTTCTGGGTCATCCAAAGATTCTTGGTAGCTACTTACCTTTTGGGCAGCAGAAATCAACTTAAAATTAAACTTATACCCAGCTTTAAGAAAATCTTTCTCGGTTGGTTCCCTTTCTAACTGTTGAAACAATAAAGCTTTAGCTTTTTCATATTTAGATGATTCTTCTTGAATATAAACTGGAGTCCTAATATTTTTACATTGATCCTGAATAGTTCTTATCATTGCCTGCCTAATCCACCATGGTGCATAAGTAAATAAATCAGTATCTCTCCGATGATCAAACTTATCAACAGCAGTCATTAATCCTCTCCTGCCAGCCTGAGCTAAATCAGATTCGTTAAATCCGTTACTAAGATAACTAGAAGTAATTTTCAAGACTAAATTCTCATACTTTTTAACAAGATGGTCACGAGAGCTTTGAGCCAAATTTAGTTTTGCAGTTAAAGTTTTTTTTACTTCTCCAAGTTCTAAAGTGGAAATTAATTCATAAGCAGCATTTCTAATTGCTCCTCTATTCATAGTATTTGTCAGGTATGCAAAATCAGCAATTTCGTCATAAATAAAACTTAGGTCAACATCCGCTTCTCCCACTGTAATCATAATCTGTTCCAGATCTATGAAAGTAGACATCTCCTCCTGATGAACTCTTACTGGTTTATTTTTTATTCTCGTTTCCAACATATTTTTCTTTAGAATGTTCAGGCCTAAACGTTCTCCATCTTCAACATAATCACAAAGTAAACGTACAACACCACAATGATGGGAATACATTTCCTCTCCCAAAGTAATATCCTCAGGTGCAACAAGGGAACGGCGAGGTGCTGTAAATTGTTCTTGTTGTTGTACAACTGACGAATAACCTGAAGTAGTAACCATAGAATAGTTGAGAATAAGAGTTATTTAAAAATGTTTTTATGTGTGTTATTGTAAATTATAAAAAGAAAAAAAGAATTATTCTAATTCTATATTTTCTAATTCTTCGAAATCAGCATCTAAATCGTCTTCTAACTGATCCAAATCTTCAAAGTCTTCTAAAGTTTCAGTGATTTCAGCTTCTTCTGAACTTACTGTTTCTTCAGTAACAGGGGCTTCAGTATCTTCAACTACTGGCTGACAAGCTATTAAAAAAATCAAACTAGCTAAAACAATCAATAATAGTATTTTTCTCATGTTATACACCTCTTTTTTTCTAGTTTTGAGTAATGGGTTATGGGTATTGAGCAAAAAGACTCAGAACTCATTACCAACTACTCATTACTAATATTAATTCATTTATTAAAGTTTTGATTTGTAATTGAAAATTTTTGCATTTTTCAAAAAGTTTCTTTAAAGCAGCACAGCGAGTCCTGTTCTAAGTTAAACCGCTTAAGACCCTCCAGATGCTTCGTACGTCGCTGGTTAAATTTTAGTAGGACTCTTGGCGGTGCTGCTTAAATATAGAAAAAAGAAAAAGAAAAAAATTAAAAAAAAAGCTTATACTTCGCCTTTAGGTCTAACTTTATT
>CAZIMI010000156.1:0-3388 GCA_964540325.1 uncultured Methanosarcinales archaeon
GATATCGTGCTTCTGAAAATGGTTTACCTTTAGTAAGGTCTGCAAACACTGGAATATCACAAATAATCGATAAGAATGGAAAATTATTAGACAAATTGGACGAAAATAAAGAAGGGTTTGTCATTCAAAAAATTTTAATTTAGCCTTTCTTAAGTTTCTCTTATTAGTAATATTTATAAATAAAAAAGTAATTGTTCATATATAAGAGATGATAAATAAAAAAAGAGGGGTAATTTTGGTAACTTTAGTTGTATTTCTTTTAGTTTCTTCTTTATTTGCTTTAGGGGAAGTTAGGATTAACGAACGTGCAGGTAATTATATTAATCTTGGCTCTGATGATGATGATGGCGGGGATTGTGATAGCACTTGTAAAGTAATAAGTGGAGTTAGCAATATTCCTGAAATTATAGATGATCACCCAACGGGGTTTGGTTGTTACGCTAAATGGTGTGAATATGATAAAAGCAATGATAATGATTGTGTTAAAGGTTACTTACCTATTGGGTCTCATGTACGTCCTTTTTGTCAAAAGGAGGATCGGTTCAGTTATAGTGACTTTCAAGATAAAACTACAACCGGTTCCGATTCCAATGATGTGAAAGATGCAGTAAAATGTAAAGAATTTAAAACTAATGATGAAAAAACTTACATTTGCGCATCTGATAATTTTTGGCATGGTTGTACCTTAGAAGAAGATGCTCCCGATGGACAAGGGACATTAGTGTGGTTAAAAGATAAAGAAACCGGATTTGATATTGTTTATAATTGTACTACTCATGATACTTTTGATGATATTCCTGATTGGGAAGAAATAGACATCGATATGGATCATGATGGTTATACTCTTAAGCAAGGTGATTGTGCAGACAATCTTAACGATTCAAGATTACAACCTTCAGATATGTGTCCTGACTTTGAAGAGGGACAAACTTGCGAGTATCCTAAACATTCAAAATGTGCAATTTGTATCAATCCTGGCGCACCAGAAGTTTGCGGTGATGGAATAAATAATGATTGTGGCGGTTCTGAAGGTTATGGTGAAGGCGTAGATGAATTAGACGGAAAAACTTCTGACAGTTGTGATAATAATCGAGAATCTTGCGAATTATTAGACGGACAAAATAATATTTTTGGTCAACCATTTTCTTGGTTACAAACAGGAGTGGACGAAATTGGTTATTGTTGTGGATTTCATGGAGTGGAAGAAGATTTAGGATTAATGTTAGAAAGTAAGGAAGGTGACGGGCAATATTTATGTTTAAATCAACAGAAAGAATTGGTAGGTAGAGAAAACGATTTGCCTTCCTGGGGTGCAAGTGAACTTTCTGGCGGGGAAGCTGCTGATGAAGCTCCTGCTAATCCGGGTGGAACTTGCGTGGATTGGTGCTGGGTAAGTCCAATAGGCGATGCTAAATTTGAAATTTTTACAGTTAAAAAGCCAGGCCAGCCACCTTACGACGTTTTTTCTGATTCTCAAAGATGGCATGAATGTAATAGTAATAATTCTGGTGAACTATTTATGGGTAATAACCCTTTTGTAGATACTCAGATTGCTAACCATTTTTATTGTTATCAAGAAGGTAAACATTGGAGTTGGGCAGAATGTTTCGGCCAGGGAGAGGATAAACATTATAATAAAAATGTTAAAGGCCGAAATGCGGGAGAAAGTCTTTATGCTTTGTATTTAGATAGTGCTGAAGAAGGGCAAAACGAAGGTGAAAAAATAATATTGGGGCAGATCATTAAAATAAATTCTGCTAAAGGTGCTTTTGACAAATTTTATGAAACGTTTTATGAAAAAGCACCTTATTTTGACTTCTATGGTTATGATGAATTAAACTTTTTCTTAAAGTTTATTGACGATTCAGGTAATGTTTTAACTGGTGATAGTTCGGACTTAATACTTCCTGCTAATGTGGAGTTAACTATGTATGGTCCAAGTTCTACAGGGGGAGAGTTTACAAAATATTATGAAGAAAACATTTTGGGTTATATTGTTAACGGCCCTTACTTTACTGAAGATGGTTGGATGCACATTAAAGTTCCCATTCCTTCAAATTTGAAAGCAGTTTCCAATTTAGAACTAATTCCGAAACCTTCTAAGAACAAATTAATGGTAAAAAACATTTATTTAACTCGTTCAGGAGAATCTAGTCCTGTTTGTTCGGGAGAGGATGATATTGAACGTAGTTCATGGTTATCTTCGTTTGATGATGGCGATATTACTACTAACATTAATGGAGAAAAGATGTGTAAATCTTATTACGGCGAGGATGCATGGCTAGGCGATGACCAAATTGTTAAAGAAGCTAGTCGGTCATGTTGTGGTAATGATCCTTTTGAATATTACGCAGGGAAATCTGCAACTAATAGTGGATGTTGGAATTCTCAACCAATAGCTTCTGGGGAAACGATTATGGATGTGGAGTTCAAAGTCGCTTACAAAGATAAAAACGTAACAATTGATTATCCAACAGAAACTGTACAATATTCTGTTGATCAAGATCGGAGCGGGTTTAGTTCTGGTGTTGGTGAAATACAATTTCAGTGTCCTGATAAAAAAGATTTTAAAATTGATGATGTGAGATTTAAACTTAAAGGGGATTGTAATGGACAATTAGTGAACTCCCCATTTGAGATGTGTTCCCTTAGACTTGTGAAAAAGAAAAATGGTTTAACTCTCTTTATTGATATCCTGTCGGTAGCTACTCTTGGTATAATCATACCATTTTATTCTAGTGGTTCAGCTACAAATGGATTCCAATGTGGGAAAGAAGTATTACAAAATGGCCAACCCATTGGTTTTGATAATGTTATCGAAGTAGACAGTTTCAGTGAAATGATGCCCGACCCTAATAAAATTTATGTTAGTGAAAACTTTCACGGGTCATATATGTGGACAGAAGAAGTTGATGAAGGTAGTTCAATTACTACGCCATTAAGTTTATTAGATTCGCCATTAATCTTAGACAGGTTTGAAATTGACAAAGCAGATTATCTTCAGCCTGGCGGAGATTATTCAGGAAGTTACAAAGTATCTTATCAATCTTCTAACAACGCTGTTGATTTAAGTTTCTTTGACTCTTCTTATGGTTCTAATCTTGGAGAAGAGTTTGATGTTAACGAATTGAACGAAGGAAAAAGTATTATCTATTTAGTGGCCAGTATGAACGAAAAGTATAACATTGAATCCAACATTATTGAAACTGGTCACGTGGAAACTTTACATTATTCTTGTGCTCAAGATGAATGTCTATACCCCTTACCTGGCCATCCACCTTACAGTTTAAAAAATTCTAACCCAGAAATGTAC
The DNA here is from genome assembly GCA_964540325.1 of uncultured Methanosarcinales archaeon. Classification (GTDB taxonomy): domain Archaea; phylum Nanobdellota; class Nanobdellia; order Woesearchaeales; family GW2011-AR9; genus JABJOX01. The sequence goes on from CAZIMI010000156.1 coordinate 3,314, forward strand.
GAACTTTATTTTGTTAAAGGTCATAATCCTGAGAAAGATGAAATCCCTGTTGGGAAATATCCAAAAACTTTCCAA
>CAZIMI010000157.1:0-3373 GCA_964540325.1 uncultured Methanosarcinales archaeon
TTGTTTAAGCTTAGATTCTATTGAACTCATTAAGGCAGTTTTACCCACTGAGTGTGAACCAACTAATCCTATCTTATACACCATCTTTTTTCAATCATTTAGAGTTGAGAGCTCATTAAAAAGGATTGTTGTTGTGGGAGTTATATACTGAAGGCTATAGAAACTCACAATATATTTATAATAAATTGTGTTATTTATAGTTGTATGAAGATTACACTCCTAGATTGTTACACAGATGAAGCTTCTGGCTTAGGTGTGCCTCCGTATTTAGGAACATATCCTCGTTATCTTTTTGGTAAGTTTGTTTCTTCTGGAGATGATGTTAAGTATCTTACTGTAGATGATCTTCGTTTATGGAAACAATTGAAGAATGTTAAAAAAGAGACTGAATTGCATCAGAAAACAAACATTTTTGTTCACAATTTAACTAAGAATTCTGCAGAGGAGGTTTTATCTGAAACGGATTTGCTGATTGTTGTTTTGGGGGTACATGTTCCTGGAAAGTATCTTTCTGCAGTTCCTGGAACTTTGAAAGAAGTTGTACCAATGTTAAAAGAGATTAATTGTGAGAAGATATTAACTGGTCCTGCTGTGTTAGGAACTCAGTTAGAAGGTGGCAAATCTGCAGAAAAGAATGATCTTACTGTTTTTAGTGAGGTTAAAGATTATAATTTTACTTTTAACGAAATAGAGAAAATATCAGGTGTTGGTTCTGAAATATTAAAACAAATTCCCGATAAACGTGTGATTGAAATTGAAACTTCTCGCGGTTGCAAGTTTGGGAAATGCAGTTTTTGTACAGAAGCAATGAAATGCAAATTTGTTAATCGCAAGATGGAAGATGTTGTTAAAGAAGTTGTTGCTTATTATCAAGAAGGGGCAAGACATTTTCGGATTGGTAAACAAGCTGATTTTTATGCGATTGACCGGCCGATTGAGTTGTTGAAAGAGATTAGCAAGAAATGTTTTGGGATTGAAGTTTTACATATTGATAATGTTAATCCTAATTCTGTTGTTTCTAAAGAAGGTGAAGAGATAACTAAGGCAATTGTTAAGTATTGTACTTCCGGAAACATTGCTGCTTTTGGAATTGAATCGTTTGATCTGGAGGTTGTGAAAGCGAACCGTCTGAATACTAGCCCTCAGACTGCTATGAAAGCGATTGAGATTATTAACAAGTATGGTGCTGAACGTGGTAAGAATGGAATGCCTGCGTTTCTTCCTGGATTGAATTTGATTTTTGGGTTGATTGGTGAGAACAAGAAAACTCATCAAAAGAATATGGAAATGTTGCAACAAATTCTTGATTCTGGATTAATGTTACGTCGGATAAATTTGCGGCAAGTAGTAGTGATGCCAGGAACTTATCTGGAACAGGAAGCTGGTAACAAGTATTGGCGGAAGAATAAGAAATATTATTGGAAATGGCGTAACGAAATCAGACAGAAGATTGATTTGCCAATGTTGAAGAAAGTTGTTCCTGTGGGAACCGTTCTTAGCGATGTTTACACAGAAATCTATGACGGTAAAACTACGTTCTGCCGACAATATGGAACTTATCCGTTAATTGTTGGTGTTCGCGGTCGGATTCCTCTTGGGAAGAAGATTAAAGTTAAAATTGTTGATCATATGTTGAGAAGTTTAGTTGGTGAAGTTGTGTCTTAATACTTGTATACAATACAAATCTTTATATGTTCTTTTACTCTAAAGTATAATTGGGTGATAAGGAGGGTATAAAATGAACAATTATCTTAAAGTTATAGAATCCAAGAAAATCTTAGACGGTCTTTCCGAAATAGTGAACTCCCATTCTGTTAAAGAGAATTTAGATAAATTTAAAGTGTTGAATTTTGCAGAGATTCTTTTATCTTATAATTTAATTGATCAAGCGGATGATTATCATGAACATCTTGATGGCCAAGATTTTTCTTATGATGCTGATGATGTAGAAGAAGCATTTAATGAGTATAAAGAATTAAAACAAAAATTTGAAGACACTCATTCTAGTGGGGTTTTATTCAAACCATCTTCCTTAACGAAAACCGTTGATTTTACTTTAAGTAATTTCTCAAAGATATTTGAACAATCAGAAGAACTTGCTATTAGTTTACTAAATAATATGGTTGATGCAATGAACATCCCCACTTATGAAGTGATAAGATCACAAAAAGAATTATTGAAAGAAATAATCTTATCATCCCAATCAGCCCCAGCAATAAAAAGTTCATTATTTTCAAAATTAGTTAGTACAGAATTCTTGGGAGAAATTCCAATTTCAGAAAAATTCGTTGTGGAAGATCTTGGATTAAAGAAAGATGAACAAGGAAAAGATTATAGTGCAGTAAGAACTGCATTAAGAACTATGTTTTGTGATGTTTACAAAAAAATAATTCCTATTTCACTTGAAAAAGTAGCTTCTGTTTCATACCACACTTCAAATGAAGGATTGCACATTCTATCATTAAATGTGGACCCAGAATTAGAAAAGTTGGGTTATGGTGCTTGGTTAATGCATTTAGTTGCCCAACAAGCGGATGTTAATAATAAAAAAGTGTTCTATTCCGAAACAAGTTTGAAATCAGAAAAGCTTGATCTTTTTAGTAGACAATGGTGTAATTTTTTGTATGATACTCCTCAAGTCAACACATTTAAATGTTTTCAGATTAAACCAGTAAAATTTGCTGATACTTATAAAAAAAAGAACTAGAGAAACTCTTAAATCAGATTTTTGGAATCAATAAACAAACGGAATCAATTTCTTAGTTTGTCTTTGGTATTCTTCATAACGTTCTTTTGTTTTTTGTTTTAAGTAATACTCTTCACGGCGAATTCTGATTAATATTGTTGGGAGAATTAGAACAAATGTTGAAATGATTCCTAAAATGGATGAGAACACGCCTGTGAAGCCGATAAAGATTAAAAGTACCGATAAATACATCGGATGTCGGATATAATTGTACAAACCTTTTCTGACAATCTCGTGGTCTTTTCTAATTATAATATTAATACTAAAGAATCTTCTTAACCAAATTCTGCAAAATAGTCTTAAAACTATCCCTCCAACAAGAATTAATCCAAAAAGTATTTCTAAATTAAATGTTAAAATATTAAATTTGAAATGGTCTAGAAAAGTTATAGCTAAAGTGATTGAGAATGAAAATGCAAACAACCAAAACGTTAACCACTCTTTTGCTTTTGCCATAAAGAAATGTTATCGGCAAAGTTTTTAAATGTATTTGTTTTTGGGTTGTTGGATTAATTGATGATTATCATTAGCAAATTTTATAAAATCCAAAATTATTGATATTTAATATGGGAGAATTCCATTTTATTAAAGATGAAAGAATGAGGGAAACGTTACAGATAGTTGGTG
>CAZIMI010000158.1:0-3319 GCA_964540325.1 uncultured Methanosarcinales archaeon
TAATTTAATGAATAACCATATGCATGGCCGATATGTAATGGTCCAGATGGAGAAGGAGCAATCCTGACAACAACTTTTCCTTCTTTTGCGTTCGGTAACGGTTTCAATGGTCCTTTAACTTCTTCCTTCTTTTCTTCAAGTAGTTCTGGGGCAACCTTCTCTAGTTTCTTTTTTGTTTTTTCTTTAGATAAATTAGAAATTTCTTTTATTGTTTTACTTATTTCTTTGAAAACTTTAGGAACATCTTTCTTTAATTCTGGATTGTTTCTTAAAGTTAATCCAAGAACAACTTTAGGATTAACACTTCCAAAATCATAAGCGTTTTTGAGACAATATTTGAGAATAGTTTCTTTCATTGTTGATTAGAAATATGAAGTTGTTATTAAAAGTTTTGGTTGTTGTTCAACTGAACTTACTTTTAACCCACAGCCACAACCAACTTAAACAAGCTCCGACTGTTCCTAGAAACATATCTTTTTGTGCATCCCAAATGTCACCTTGCATCCCTAAAAAACCTGTACTTGTTGCTCTGCTTGAGAAGAAGATAGATGTGTACTCAAGAATTTCATAAAGGCCTTTTGTTCCCACAACAACTAAAACAGTCATAATATAACTCCAAACATCTTTAACTTTCAGTTTCTTGGAAATGAATTCATGGAAAGGAAAGAAAAACAAAAACCCGTAAAAAAAATGTGCTACACGATCATAATGATTTCTACTCAATTCAAACATTTCTTTAATCATGTTAAACAAAGGCACTTCTGAATAACTATAATGGGAACCAATTGCATTTATGACGTAAAAAATGAAGATCATTGAATAACTTAGATTGGAAAATCTGAATCTGTTGTAAGTTAATAATAAAACTCCCAAGATAACAACAGTAACAATGTGTTCACTCAACCAAACTGATCTGTAACTAGGATTGATTCCTGACCAAATCCAAATAACGAAAAATAATCCTAGAAGAATTAAATGATATCTGTTCTCTTGTTTCATCTTAAAAGGTAATGTGTTGGCGTTATTAAAAGTTTTGATTGTTGTTCGGAGAGGTGATCAAAAAAGATAGTTTTATATATAAAAAAATGATTGCCTTAAATTGAACTCTATGCTGGATGATGGAAATTTTAATAAAATAGTTATGTTCCATTATGCTTGGAGGTTCAGGTTCAATGAAAATAAGCGATATAACATTTAGTAATGAAGCAAAAGGAGATATTCTTGAACTTTACGGAAAAACTGTTGATGAAGAAGGTTTTATCGTAGAGAAAGAAAATGAGGTTCAAAGAGTGTTAACGCCAAAAGGAGAAGAAATACGAATTGATGAATGGGCGGGAATAATGAAAGGTTCTGAAGCATTTGTTAAATCGGACATATTTTCATTAATAGAACTTGCAAAGAAATTAGAGTGATAATTCTAGATAAGTTAAGAACAATATTTGAAGGAAAATTTGGTGACATTTTATCAAATAATAATATTACTCTCTTTAATTTTTCAAGGAATGTCCAAAATACTTTAGAACTTAAAGAAGGAGATAAATTATTGAGTTTAGATTTAACCAAAGCATTAGAAGAAGAGAAAGTAAAAATTAAAAAAGAGATTATCGATGATATTGTTCAAAATAAAAAAAATGTTTTTTTAATAAATCAAACTTCTGATAAGACAAAACGAATAAAAGAGAATTTACCTGATTGTGAAGATAAAGAATTGTTAAAATTCTACAAAGATAAACTTAATTTGAATTTGTATAAAGCATTGGAGGCTTCTTTAATTATCCGTAGTTCTTCGAAAGAAGGTGAAGACATTACAGAATTAAAAAGAGATGTTGCTAAAAAGTATCCTGATTTTGGTAATAATCTTTGTAATTTAACTACAAGGGGTTACTTTGATGGACATTTTAAAGAATTATACAATAGTATGTTAGAAGATGACAATTTTGACATTCTTTCTTATCAAAGAAAAGTTGATAAAATTGTAAAATCATTGCCTTACATTGTGTTTATTACTCGGTATAAATCTTATGATGATCTCAGTGGTGAAGTTAATTTCAAATTGGAGAAACTAAAAAAGTATGGTACCGGTAAGTTAGTGCTTCATGGTTTAGGAAAAGAAAATGTGAATACCACTTTAAGTATTTTAGAAGAATATCGTGAAGAAAGCACTATTTTAGTTGAAAAAAGAATTAATCCAAATAAAACAATCATTACCGCAACATTAAAGTTCTAGATCTCTAATTTTTTCTGCAAATTTTTTTGTAAAGAAATAAATACTAGAAAGTATTGATTCAATAAAATGGCGAAGAAACCAAAAAAAAAATCAAAAAAGAAAGTGAGTAAATCTACTTCTAAAACATCTCCCCACATAAAAGCAATCAGAGAAGAACTTAATAAATTAAGAAAAGCAGTTAGGAAATTGTAATCTAAAACTTACCTTTCTCAACCAACCGTTTCATCCGTCTTACAAAATCTTCAGCTTCATGATAATATTTTTCATATTCGACACCTTTAATCTCTCTAATCTCGCGGTGAGTAATCATCTTGCTTAAACGATAGAATTTCTTCATCGTTTCTACATATTTCTTCTCTAATAATTTATGCTTAACATAAACTTTATCCAAGATTTCTGCTACATGTTCAGGTGTTGGAGGGACTTCATTTTTTCTCATTAAAGCGGCATGTGCAGAATCAATTACTGCCCAATACAAATCAAGTGTTGCTTGCAATAAATGCCATTTAGAATTTAATAAAGTTCTTGGAGCTCTACCAAAATATCTCCAAACAGATTCTTCACTTGGACGGATTCTTCCCTGTTGCAACAATTTTTGCAAAGGTTCAAAGAAACCATTATCAATTACTGCCACTCCATCTCTTAAAATATTAACTGCAACTGGGTCCCCTGCTTTAACATATTCCCAAAAAGAAGTATAAGTCATAGAAGTAATATGCAATTTCGGAGATGTTTTAGCGATGATATTTTCTACTATAATTCGATAACTTTCAACTAAAGCATCTGTGATTTGAAAAGAAACATCGTTACTGACTACTAAAACATCAATATCGCTTTCTTTAGTGGCTTGTCTTCTAACAGAACTGCCGAACATTATAGTAGCCATTAAGAAATCTCCCAGTTCATTTTTCAGTTGCTGCGAAAATTTCTGCACTATTTTAAGATCATCAGTGGGATATTTATGAATATTCTCGTTCTCTTTTTTGATTACTTTAAATTCCATTATTCAATTAAATTGTTTAGACTTTATTAAGCTTTTTTAACTATTCTCGAGTAGGTAGTGTGTAAAATGTTACTTATTTACCATAATTC
>CAZIMI010000159.1:0-3295 GCA_964540325.1 uncultured Methanosarcinales archaeon
ATAACATCGCAACTATGCGAAGTTTCCAACGGGTGGCAACTGGGATGAGGCAACCCACAGCCCGTGCAGGTTAGGGTAGATTTTTAATGTAGCAAAGCGGAATATAAAAATCTGGATGGAAATTTGGGAGAGGAACGAATTTCGCTTGGCGAAATAGCCGAAGGCGGTCGTTCCGAACCGTATAGTTGCTGTTAGTTTCGTTTTCAGTTACGAGCGACCGAAGGGAGCGGAGTTCTGGAAACCTGCGTCCGCAGAGTAAATTTGGAGTCCGTTCCCACCACCGTGCATAAAAAGTTGGTGCCATTACACATATTGTTTAAACATTCCATTGTTCCTAAAAAGGGGTTTTCCTCGTTCGAGCCGGAGGCTTTTCTCTTTAATACATCAAGGGGAGGCGTTTTTTAAAGAAAGTATATAAAGGAGTAATGGTTTTTTCTGACCACCATGAATAAAAAAGAGCTGGAGTTCCTCATTTCAGAAGGTGAAGGATATAATTTAGAGTTCAAAGAAACCGATTCTAATCTTGCTAAAGAGATCTGTGCATTTGCTAATGCCACTGGCGGAAAGATTCTTGTTGGTGTTACTGATGATGGAAAAGTTAAAGGAGTAAAGATCACTAATAGATTGAAATCTCAAATAACAGATTTAGCTAGGAATTTTGATCCAAAACTGAATATTGAAATTGAAGAATTTGAGAATGTTCTTGTTATTAATGTTCCAGAAGGTAAGAATAAGCCATACTCTGTAAATGGTAAATTCTTCATGCGTTATGGACCAAATTCTCAACAGTTAGGAAGAGATGAAATCAGAGAACTTTTCCATAAAGAAGGTTTGGTGATGTTTGATACAAAAGCAAATTCAAAATTCAGCATTGACAGAGACATCAGCAAAAAGGCATACGACACATTCATGCGTCTTACAAAAATTAGTCCAATTCTTGAGAGAAAGAAAATATTGAAAAATCTTTCATTGCTTGATGATGGACAGATAAAGAATGCCGGAATTTTATTGTTTTGTAAGAAGATTACAGATTATTTTCTTAATGCTACCATTTCTTGTATTCTCTTTCAAGGAAATGATAAGTACAAGATCATTGACCAACGAGAACTTGATGGTGATTTGTATTCCAATTATCAAAATGCTTTTTCTTATGTAAAATCAAAACTAAATACTGAATATATCATTAAAGGAGGTCCAAGAGAAGAAAAATTGGAACTTCCTGAAGAAGCTTTGCGTGAAGCAATTCTGAACGCCATTGCTCACAGAGATTATTTTTCTTCTGCTAATATTCAGATTAACATTTTCAAAAACAGAGTTGAAATCACTAATCCTGGCGGTTTGATTGGGAATATTACAGTTAAAGATCTGTTTGAAAAAAGTATCCCAAGAAATCGCCTTTTGTTTGGATTAATGCAACGAATGGAATTAGTAGAAAAAGCAGGTTCAGGTTTAGTAAGAATTCAAAAAGCAATGAAAGAATACAAATTATCTAATCCAACCATAAAAGCTGATAAGAATTGGTTTAATATCTCATTCAAACGCCCAGACTTACAGAAAGAGAGTTATGAGCAAAGGACTGGTATTCAGAAAGGGTGGTCAGAAGAGTGGTCTAAAAGGTGGTCAGAAAAAGGACTATCTGAGAGGCAGATTGAGGTATTAGAGTTAATACAAAAAAATCCTAAAATCTCTCGTCGGGAGCTTTCAGAGAAATTAGGGATTAATCAATCTGCTGTTCAAAAACATTTGGAGAAATTAAAAGAAAGGGGTATATTGAAGAGAGTTGGTTCTGCTAAAGGCGGACATTGGGAAATAAAATAAAGCAGAGGTGTAAAAGATGAAAAAAATTAGTTTAATGTTGCTAAGTATTTTGTTAACTTGTTTATTTTTAATTGGTTGTCAAAAAGAAACTGAAATTTCAGATGAGGATTTGAAAGCCGAATTGGAGAATATGTCTGTTGAGGAATTAAACAAATTATCCGAAGGAGTAGAAAATGTTAATTTGGCTGGTCAAGCTTATTACCAAATGAAGTCATTCAGGATTTCTCCAAAACGTATTCAAACTTTCTTAAAAGCAATGAAATATTCAGCCAAGGTATACAAAGTAAGCGACGAATTAACACCTCAAACAACTGTAGTATATTTGAAGCACTTGAAAGGAGATGGTACTTTACAAGGTAAAAGAATTCAAGTAATAAATCATTGCTCTGAAACACCAACTACTCCAGGATATATCCCAATAGCGCAGGTTTATTCTCCTAGCAATATATTTTTTTACAATCCTATAACGCAAGGGACGAAGTTCGATCAAGCAAATGTTTATTACTATGGGGAATTTTCATTAGATTATTTTGCTAAATTTTCTAAGCATATTGGTTGGTCGCAAGGTAATGTTCTTGAGATCCCAATAATAAAAATTGAATTATGTCATCCTAGTTTAGGTCCAAGTAATGATGGATTTAAAGGTGGTACTTTCTATGCTGATTCAAATACTTTAGCTTTATCTTGTTATAGCTCTATTACTTGTGCAAACATAGGGAAAACTTTGTCTCCAGAAAAAGAAGATAAGATTGAGAATGGAGCTAGGAAGTTAGGTACAATTATGCACGAATTTACTCATGGAATTTATGTTCCCATAGCAAAAAATAGTGGGGTTGCTGCAACTAGTGGTCAATGGAACCAATTAAATGAAGCTTATGCAAATTTCATTCCTAGAGCCGCCATAAATTCTGTTCCAGGAGTTTTTTCTTCTGAGGGGGAGTTTGGTAATCTTGATAATTCTAAACAATTTAATTACAATAGTTATGATGGATTAAATGTAAAGAATATTCTTGCAATCTCAGGAGCTTTATGGGATGTTAGTGAAGAAATAGGTGCTGAACTAACAAATGAGCTTGTAATAAGGTCTTGGAAAATTTTACATAATTTTAAGAACAATTCTCCACCAGTTGCGGCACTTATTGCTTTAATAGATTCTAGTAAGCAAAAATATGGAGCAACTTCTCAAACACATAAAAATAATAGGGAGAAGATTGTTAATGCTTTTGCTAATCATGGAATTGTTTGTGAGACTTGTTTTCCAGCAGGTTGATATATTCTAAAACGCCTCCCCATTATTTTTTAGAGGAAAACCCCGTTTAGAGTGTAGTTAAAGGTATCAGTTTTTACGTCAAGGCACCAACTTTAAAGTTCTTAGTTTCTAGCGTGAGCGTCTGCGTTCTTAGGTGGTGGACAAATTGAACTTAACATTGGGATTTAGAGAAGTTTCGAACGTAGTGAGAAATTTGGGAGAGCGAAG
>CAZIMI010000160.1:0-3278 GCA_964540325.1 uncultured Methanosarcinales archaeon
AGATTAAAGGATGGATAAAAGTTGGCGGAATTGGCGAATGGGTTATTTTATTTGGAATGATTGTTTTGATTGTAAGAGAGTTCGTATTAAGTTAGATTTGCCAATGGAGGCGATTTTCTGAATACGCAAGGAAAAGCAAGGACTTTTCCGGCGTCCCAAAATGCATTTCTTGCATTTTTAGGATATTCTCAAGATATCTAATACACGAAGCAAAGCGCAGTGCTTGAGAATTGAAGAAAATGATAAACGCCGTGCAATCTTAACTTAATACGTATGTAAAGGAGTTAATTTTATAAATTAGAGAAGTTTAATAAGAAAAATGATAAAAGGGGTCATCTTTGATGTTGATAACACTTTAATAGATTTTTATCGGATGAAAGATCTTTCAATTTCCGAATCAATCGAGGCCATGATTGATGCCGGCCTAATAATTAACAAGAATAAAGCGTTTAAGATAATTCACCAGATTTTTAATGAGCTTGGAATTGAAGCCCACCACATTTTTCAGAAATTTTCTCTTAAAGTGCTGGGGAAAGTTGACCATCAGATTGTTGCTGCTGCCATTGTTGCCCATAAACAGGTTTGGGGCAGTTTTCTACATTCTTATCCTGGCGTTGTGGAAACTTTAATAAAACTAAAACAAAAAGGTTTGAAATTAGGAATTGTTAGTGATGCCAGAAAAATTCATGCTTATGAACGCTTATATGGGATGCATATCATAGATTTCTTTGATACAATTGTTACTTTTGATGATACTAGAAAATATAAACCTGCTAAAAGACCGTTTCATCACGCTTTAAAAAAAATGAAGTTGAAACCTGAAAATTGTATTATGGTTGGTGATTGGGTTAAAGGTGATGTTGGCGGTGCGAAAAAGTTGGGGATGGTGGCGTGTTTGGCTAAATATGGGGCCCCTTCTAACAATGATAAAAAGATTTTGAGCCCTTCCCATCTTAAGAAGTGTAAAATCAAACCAGACTTTGTTTTAAAAGAATTTAAAAATATAATTAAAGTGGTGGAAAAATATGAAACTTAAAATATTTATTGGATTAGTATTGGTTGTTTTTTTTGTTTTAGGTTGTGAAAGGATGCCTGAAGAAAAAGTGACAATGGTAAACTTGGATTCTTGCCAAACTGACAATGATTGTACTTATTATTACAATTATAATTGTATTTATCCTATCAATAAAGACCATCCTAATGCTCAAGCAAATTTAGAACAAGGACCGCCAATGAAAACTGCTAATTGTTTTGAAGCAGAAGCTTTTGATTATGTCTGTGCAAGTGGGAAGTGTGAGAAAGAAGTGAAGTGTGATTTGATTTGTGATCAGAGCAAGTATGGCGAATCAGCGTTGAAGATAGTTTTGCAGGATGACTGTCCAGCAACCTCACAAATGTGTAATCTGTATAAGGAATGTGGTTGTTGATACTCCAGCCGATAGTTTTATAAATTACTTACTACTTTTGAGTAATTATGGTTGGTTTTTTAAATTTATTTAGAACAGGGAAAAGATATTTTCTGCTTACAGAAGTAGTTAATGAAGTTAGAGAAGATAATTCTAGATCGGTTTCAACTGAAGTTTTTTTCAAAGAAACTTTTAGAAAACCAAAAAGATTTAAACTTGGAGTGAGAACTTTAATTAAATCAACTTCTGACGGAGACATTTACAAAACCTATTCTTTGCTTAGAAATACAGATCAGGATATTAAAAAATTAACGGAATTGTGTGTTGATTTAGGGTTGCCTGAATGTAAAGAGCAAGGAAGTATCTGTCATTTGCCTGACGAAGCTGTAAATTGGTATCACGTTTTTTTGTTTGATAAAAATAAAAAACTTAAATTAGTTAACGGAATATTAGAAAAGTGTCAAGTTAAAGAATTTCTTCTTAATGGAAAAGTTAGTTTGTATCCTTTAAAGAGTTATAATCAGGAAACAATTGAGTTTAATGGCTTTAATATTAAGAGAGGGCATGACGGAGCGATTGCAGTAGAAGGAAGAATTTTGGATGAGATATAATAAAAGAATTCTAAGACATTTTCTGAAATGCAATATAATTTTTTTGATTGAACTTAACAATGTTAAGTTTCCTAGGCTTTACGTCTGAGCCACGTTTAAAAATTGGCTGATATTGGAAAAGACTCAAACAGAACCTCAAGAATGCAAAAAAGTTTAAAGAAAGAGTTAAAATAACTGAACTTGTTCTTTTTCCTAGTTCTAAGTGTAATCTAAATTGCAAACATTGCTCTTATTTGTGTGATTCTCTAGAGAAAGATAATCTTTCAATTGACAAGTTAAAAAAATTGATAGATGAAGCAATAGAAGTTGGAGTGAAGTTATTTGTATTAGTGGGAAAAGAGCCATTGTTGGATATTAAAAGAACTAAAGAATTGTTAGATTATTTAGGAAAGAGAAAAGTAAAATTCGGAATGGTTACAAATGGAACTTTAATTGAAAGGAATATTGATCAATTAAGAAATTATGGTTTTTATTATTTTGATGTTAGTGTTGATGGAACAGAAGAATATCATGACTTAACACGGGGAAAAGGAACTTTTTCTAAAGCAAAAGAAGGGATAGAATTAATTATGGATAATAAATTAACAAACAAATTATTTATTTCTAGTGTTTTAATGTCTTATAATTACAGAAATATTCCTGAAATGATAAAAGGGTTTAACAAAATAGGAATTAAAAATTTCTCATTGGGGGTTTATATTCACACAGGACTTAATCCCAAAGAATGGATTTTAGAAAAAGAACAACTTGTAGAATTGATTGATTCTTTGAAGAAATTAGATTTAGATGTAGAACAGATAATTATTGATATTCATACCCAAGTTAATCACTATTGGGATTATTTAATTGAGAAAGGAGTTATTGATGAGGATAAAATTAGTATTGATTCACACAATAATGTTTTTTTCCAAATTCCAACCACAAAAATATTCTTAAAAAATTCAATGTTTACGACTAATTTTTGGAATACAGCAATAGTTACTGCTGATGGTTATTATTTAGATGATTATGAATACTTAGCAAACCAAAGTTATAAAGAAATAGCGTTAGGTAATGTCAAAAATGATTCATTTAGAGAACTTTTGAAAAGAGTAGAAGAACGAAGTCCAGAAAGATTTCTGACGAAGATCAAGAAGTATATGTAATGCCCGCTAGTATCAATTAAAACGTTTTAGTTTTCTTCTTGTGGCTCCCGAGTAATAATTCAACTTAACGATGTTAAGTTGCCCCGACTTTATGTTGGGGTCAACCTGAGCATAGC
>CAZIMI010000161.1:0-3248 GCA_964540325.1 uncultured Methanosarcinales archaeon
CCTCAGCAGCCAATTTATCAATCATTGAATAAATATCTTCTTCTGCTAAAGGTTTAAATCTGAAAACTGCACACCTGCTTTGAATTGGATCAATTATTTTTGAACTATAGTTACAAGAAAGTATAAATCGGCAAGTTCGAGTATAATTCTCCATCGTCCGCCGTAAAGCCTGCTGTGCTTCTTTTGTTAAAGCATCAGATTCATCTAAATAAATTAATTTGAAAGGAACGTCGCCAAGAGCTTTTGTTCGTGCAAAATCTTTTACTTTAACTCGAACAACATCAATGCCCCTTTCATCCGACGCATTCAGCTCAAGAACATTTTGTCGCCAAGATTCTCCAAATAACTGTTTAGCGATAACTAAAGAAAGCGTGGTCTTCCCAACACCAGCCGGCCCAGAAAACAATAAATGAGGCATACTGCCAGTAGAAACAAAAGCCTTAACCTTTTCAACAATCTCTTTTTGGCCTTTCATCTCTTCAAAAGTCTGCGGCCTGTACTTCTCTGTCCAGATAGATGAGATCATAATATCTAGCAAACCTCTTTATTTATAAGTTTTACTTGTTTAGAGAAGATATCTAAAACACCCACAACACCACACCATAAGCCCAATTCAATAAATCGTTGTAAGAAACACCAAACACAACAACAACAACAAACGTGATTAATAAAACATAAAAAAGAACTTTCAAGATTCTAGAGATAAAGTGAACAAACACTACCGTTAATAAAGCAAGAACAATAATCCCAATTGGTGATAAAACATCCATAATTAAAGTAAAAATAAAGATAATATAAAAGATTTACTTAACTAAATGCACAGTTCTTGTCGGGAATGGAATTCCAATACCAGCTTTATTCAGACCGTTATAAATCTCTTCAGTCATTTTTAACTTTTTATTATAAGCCATACCCCACTTCTCTACCCAAAAATAAGCCCGAAAATTTAAAGCGGAATCACCCATTTCTAAGAAATGTACTGCTGGTTCTGGATCTTTCAAAATTTCTTTATCCTTTTTCAATATTTCCAAAACAACTTTCTGTACCTGAGCAGCATCGCTTCCGTACTCAACACCAAAATTAACTTTAGCACGAATCTTTGGACTTGGCCGAGTATAATTTTGTACCCGAGAATTAGCTAAATAACCATTAGGAATGTAAATAACTTCATTATCATAAGTTACCAATTTTGTACTTCTTAAACCGATATCATGAATAGCTCCTACTTCACCAGATTCTAACTTAACTTTGTCGCCAATTTCAAAAGTCTTATCAAGCAATAAGGTCACTCCTCCAAAAACATTTTTTAAAGAATCCTGTAAAGCGAATCCTAACACTAATCCCAAAATACCGGCTCCTGCTAAATAAGGGGTAATATCTATCTGCCAAACATCTAAAACCCATAAAATTCCAACAATCACAAAAACAACGTTTGCTGCTTTATGAAATAAAGGTAATAAAATATCATCAAACTTACTTTCAGTTTTTTCAGCAACAGCTTTTCCCCAAACAATTATTATTACGTCCACTGTTCGAGAAATAATAAAAACAAACACTAAAGCCATCAAAGAAAATACTATCTTAGTAATAATTCCATTAATACCCAAACTCTGTAAAGCCAGTTTCAACCCATAGACTAAAATTAAATAAAAAAGTGGCCTTTTGGTTCTTTCAAAGATCAGATCATCAACTTCAGTTTTGGTTTTCTTTGCAAACTTTTGCAAGATCTTCTCAAAAACAAATAGTAATAACCAAGCAGCAATTGCAGAACCCAATAAAATCAAAACAAAAATGATATACTTGTTCTGTAAATAATATCCGTAAGGTAGAGTCCCTAACCAATTTAAGATTGCTTCTTTCATTTTATTAACAAGAAAATACGTTTCTTTTTAAGGATTATGCTTTGTGTTTGTGTTTAGACCTATATCTATGTTTAGGTTTGAGTTTATGATCGTGTTTATACCTAACCCCTTTAACTATCTCTAACAATTTTGAAGGTTCTTCAACAGGAGGCATTTTTCTTTTGATTAAGAACACCCTAACCGAACTTAAAACAATTGTTCCAGTAATGGCAACAAAAACTATCTTGGAAATAAAAAAAGCATGTTGTACCCCTGCATTAATTGCCAATTGAGCAATTGCTGCTGCCGCCAATCCTCGAGCAAAAATTGAGTTAACTAATGATCTGCTTTCTGGAAGCATCTTTTGGGTCAATAAAGAAGACGACATTCTTGTAAACATTAAAACAACTGAAAGTACAACACCAATTAAGATCGCTTTCCAGTCAGAAATATCAATCATCACTCCGATATAAACAAAAAAGAAAGTTTTCAAAAAGAAAGAAATTTGATGGTAAAAAAACTCTTCTGAAGGGGTGGTTACGGAAACTCCCAGTTCGCCTTTCAAAGCTTTTTTCTTTTCACTAGCTTCTTTAGTTAATATTCCCCTGATAATTGAAGATAATTGTTTAGAGTTCTTTAAAATCAATCCGAAAAATAATGCTGCAATTGCGCCATTACCTCCTAAAAATTCAGTAATAACGTAAATCAATAATAAATAAGCAATCGCAATCATGTAATTATGTTCCTTGAAAACTCTTAAAATTAAAAATATCCAAATTACACCACCAATCATGCCAACAAGTATTGCTACTGCAAATAAACCCACTAGCTGGGTTAAAGTATTTTGTAAACCAAATCCCCCTAAACGAAGAATTTCAATAACAGTTAATGAGAAAACAATACAAAAAACATCTGTTAAAGCAGACTCTAAAGCCAATAAAGAATATAACCTTTCACTAATCTTTACTTGCTTGAGGATGGGAATAACAAAAGATGAAGAGACTCCCCCCAACATAAATCCTCCCAATAAAGATAAGATAAAAGAAAAACCGCCCACCCAGAAGCCAAACAGCCACAGGATTAAAGCAACAATTAAAGATGAAATAATAAAATTAAAGATTGTCAACACAAAACTTTCTGAAAACTCTCTAATTAATGAAGGTAAACTAATGTTGAAAGCCCCGTCAAATAACAAAAACACTAAAGTAAATGTTGTAAAAATTGGTGCCACGGCAAGTAAATCTTGTGGAGAAACTAATTTCAAAGCAAAAGGCCCAATCGCAAATCCTAAAGCAATTAAGAATAAAACGTCTGGAATGCTAAACCTTTTGAAAATCCATTCTGCAAAAAACCCGAAAAATAGAATTAGGCTGACTGCCAATAAGATTAATGATACCGCCTCCATTT
>CAZIMI010000162.1:0-3215 GCA_964540325.1 uncultured Methanosarcinales archaeon
GTTTAACATCGGGCTTAAGGGAAGTTTTTTGCGTAGCAAAAAATTTGGGAGAACGAACCTGCAAGGTGAGTGAACCCTTTAAGCCCTGTTATACGCGTCTCGAAGAGACCAAGGTTTAGTGCAACGTTCCGTAGCGAAGCGAAGGAAAACCGCAGAGTTAAATTTTCACGATAATAAATTTCTCCGTAGGAGACTATATGTCCGAAGGACGAGGGGGAGTCCAGATTTTTTGTTTCTTTTTTCTAAAAAAAGAAAATAGAGGGGGCTTTTACTTTTGGTTCTTTTTCTAAAAGAACATCTTTATCACTAGACAAACAAGCGTAAGATTTATATACTAGTTTCATTTGTTTACATTTGATAGCATTTGGGGTATAAAATGGAAGATAATCAAAAAAAGAATGTAACACTATATTTGAATTCTGCACTTTATGATAAATATGTAGAGTATTGTAAAAAAGAAGGATTTGCTCTTTCAAGACAAATAGAAAAATTTATTGAAAAAGAATTAAAAGAGGAATAAAATTATGAAAAAAATAAAGGTATTTGAAGGATTTGCAGGTTATGGCGGAGCTTCATTTGGATTAAAAAGAACAAATATTACTCATGAAATAGTTGGTTATTCAGAAATTCTTCCAAAGGCAATAGAATTATATGAAATGAATCATCCAGGCATTAAAAATTTTGGAGATATTACAAAAATAGAACCTGAAGAATTGCCCGATTTTAATTTTTTTACAGGAGGATTCCCTTGTCAAGCTTTTTCTTCAGCAGGAAATAATCACGGAGAATTAGATACTCGAGGAACTTTATTTTATGATATTATAAGAATATGTGAGGTTAAACAACCTAAATTTATATTATTAGAAAATGTAAAAGGGTTATTTTCGAATAGGCATAAAAAAACTTTTACTAAAATTATTTCGGAATTAAAACGAATAGGGTATAATGTAACTTATGAACTATTAAACTCCAAAGATTATGGCGTTCCTCAAAATAGAGAGAGAGTTTGGATATTTGCTACAAAAAAAGAAATCCCAAGTAATTGGTCATTAAAACCTAAAGAAGAAAATTTAAATGTAACATTTAAAGATATTTTAGAACAAAATGTTGATAAAAAATATTATAAAAATGAGCAACAAACAAATCGAGTGATAGAATTAACTAATGTGGATATGGATGTTCCAGAACCATTATGTCTCGATATTTATAATAAAAGAATTAGGTATGATAAAATTTGTATGACTATTACTGAACCGCATCATAACACCATGAGAGTTGTTGAGCCCAAAGAAGGAGATAAATTTCGGATGCGTAAATTAACTGAAAAAGAACATTTTAGGTTAATGGGATTCGAAGATGGAGAAATAGAAATGGGAGATATGTCTTACACTCAACTTTGCAGAGCTGCAGGAAATGGGTGGGATATAAATATGGTCAGTAAATTATTAACTCAAATTAAAAAATTGATGTAGTCTTAAATATTTTTTAATTTTATTGAAGGGATATTTTCAATTAAACAATTTATAAATTTAACACCTATGTTTCCGCTATGGGCACCTAACACAAAACATTGTTTATGTTTTTCAGATCTATATTCATAAGTTATATAGGTTCTATTCATAAATCTTCCTTTTATTCTACCAGAATCTAAAATCTTCCATTCAAAAGAAGTTATTAAGAAATTTACAATATCACTCATTTTAAAGAAAACCCAAAAATCATTATTTTTATAACAAAATACATCATAACCTTTTACAAAATGATTATTCCAAAATTCTTTAGATTTTAAAACTTTTTTTTGAGTGTCAAAAGATTTCCCATGATTACCTGAGTAGTATCCGAAATTATCACTAAACTTAAAACTTTCTTTCCAAAATTTTATATCTGTTAATTCAGGAAATGTTCCTAGATGAAATTGTAAATTTTCCCCTGTCTTTATCATGATGGTTGGTTCTTTTTTTATATTAAACTTTTCTTTAATTTTTTCTATGTTTTCTTCTGAAAGAAAATTTAATAATTCTTCTTTATTATTTTTGTATCTTTGTTGTATTTCTGTGGCAAAAATACTATCCATACCATGTTTTGATGTTTTTTTCCGTGAGTGATATTTTAATTTGTCTTTTAAAAGATTGATAAATTCAATTCCTTTTTTACCACAATGTGCACCAAGTACAAAAGAATTCTTTTTCTGTCTATATTCATAGGTTATATATTGTTTAGAAAAAATATCTCCTTTAATTCTTCCTGTATTTAATAAACGCCATTCAGTATTTGATATAATAAAATTAATAACATCATCAATATTAAAAAAAATATAATTGTTTGAAGAATCGAGGTAACAAAGAATATCGCCTTTTCTTAAATATTTATTCCAAAAATCAAGGGAGTTTAATATTTCTTTTTGCTTTTCAAAAGGAATTCCATGTTCACTAGTTGTAACTATTTTATTTCCTTGTTTTATTTTTCTTAAATTTTGAATCCAAATTTTTTTATTTGTTAATTCTGGTAAAATTCCAAGATGAAATTGTATTGTGTTACCTGATTTTAAAGAAACATCATTACCTTCTATTTTTAAATCATTTTTTAATTTTTGAAATAATTTTTCATCAATTAACTTACAATCTGCCGAAGACCCAGAATAATTAATTTTTGCATTTTTTTCTCCAAGTTTTTTATTAAATTCACTTTCATATTTATGTCCTCGAAGCTTTGTTTTTGAACCATCATAATTTATTTTTGTCATTTTACTATTTCCAATCTAATTTTTTTACCTTGTTTAGTAACTTCATAGAATCTTCCCATGTTTTCATCAGGAGTAATACATTTCACTAATCCTTTTTCTTCTAACTCAAGTAGAGTTCTACTTGTAGTGGATCTATGTGTCTTAATTTTTTCAGAAAGTTGTGTTGGAGTTAGAGGTTTATCTAAATTAGACAATACTTTTTTTCTAATCTTTCCGCGTGAAACAAAACTAATTAAATCATACATACGTAACAAATACGTAGCAATAGTTTATAATAATTGGTAGCAAATTGGTAGCAAAAACTAAATATTCGTTATTTCTTTATGAAAAAAACTATCTGTCCGAAGGACTAAAAGCCCCCTCTTAATAAAATTCTTTTACGAAGTAAAAGGCAATATGTGCGTAGCACCTGGACTCCCCCCTCTTTTGCTTCTTTTTCTAAAAGAAGAATGAGATTTAGACTAGTGAAAAT
>CAZIMI010000163.1:0-3208 GCA_964540325.1 uncultured Methanosarcinales archaeon
TGCCAGCGCTTATCAAGCTGCACAAAAATTTGATTACGAATTAAAAGTGGAAAGAGAAACTCCTGGTTTAACTGTTAAAGAACAGGATAGATTAGATAATCTTAGGAAAGCTTTGAAAAAGACTGTTAATAGAGAAATGCCTCGAGGATATCAACGTTGGGAAAAAATGGAAGATCTAGATGAAGAATTTGATGAGGAAGAAGAAAGTTTTATGAACATATTAAGTAGAATGAAAAAATTATTTAATAGTGCTAATGGACAGGGTAATTCTTCTGGAAGCGGAAGTGGTTATACTGGAATGGGAGCATCTGGAAGCGGAAGTGGTTATACTCCTTTACCAGCAAGCGGACAATCTGGAAGCGGAAGTGGTTATACTGGAATGGGAGCATCTGGAAGTGGAAGTGGTTATGGCCCATTACCTGGATTAGGAACACCAACAAAATATAAAAATCCCTTGGACAAGCTTGTAGATTCCAAAGGAAAACCTCTTTTCGGTGACGATGACCATTTTGATGGCAAATACCCAATCGTTGATGATAAAGGGAATATTATTAAACCAAAAGATTAAATTTTCTTTGGTAAATCTTATATAACCAGAGAATAACATTAATCGTATGGATTGGAAAGAATTTTTTAAACCTAGTAAAGGGAAAGTAATTGTCTCAATTATTGTTGGTATTCTAACTTATTTCTTCGCAACTTCATTCCGGGCGTTCTGTGAAATGTGTGTTAAGATTAAACATGAACCCTGGCCAGACATTTTTAAAAGTTGTGATTGTATTGTTGGAACAACTTTGCCTCAATTCATCTCAGATTTGTTTTATCTAATCTTGATTATACTTATCCCAGCAATAATAGTTTATTTATTATATTCTACGATTAGTTATTTTGCTAAGAAGAAGGATTAGATTTTCTTTAGAAACAATTGCTACAAGTAGCTTTGAATAGGATTGTTGTGTTTTCTACTTTAATCTTGGGGATAATCAACACAAGATTCGGTATTATCTAAATTACATCTTTTTATTCTTTTAAAAGATAAAAACCAACCTTTGAAAAAACCATGTTCATTTAGAGCCATTATTCCATAAGTAGAACAAGAAGGATAAAAACGACAAAGAACATTCCTTTTTTTATTATATCCCTTTCCAATAGTTCCATGCCAAACTTTCCTAATTAAGAAGACGGATAACAAAACTAAAAGATTATTACTTCTTTTCATAGACCAACACTTCTTCAGAATAGTCTTGAGAACCACATTCTGGACACAAACTTAATTTGTTTAATATTTCTTCAGTTGTTTGTCTTGTGTGTCTACTTTGGTTAGCAGCTATAATTCCCGGATGACTACAAGTACAAGCAGATAAACTTTCACTACATCCAGAAGATCTTATTTGGCTTTTGAGTTCTTTCTCACGATTTGCTAAAGAATGCCACACTTTTTCACACTGATTGCATTTCCTCTTATATTCTTTAACATGTTTCTTTGCATCAAATTCTGTTTCTTTTATTTTATTCATTTTATTAATTGGAACTAAAAAATTGTTCACATTCTTTAAAATATTTTCTGGTCATACTAGTATCATATGTTGAAACAGTATCACATAATTCAGGATCGTTATTCTTCTTCGCCACGATTAAAATACATTCAGAAACTCCCATCGCTTGA
Source organism: uncultured Methanosarcinales archaeon (assembly GCA_964540325.1). Lineage (GTDB taxonomy): Archaea > Nanobdellota > Nanobdellia > Woesearchaeales > GW2011-AR9 > JABJOX01. The sequence continues at coordinate 1,667 of CAZIMI010000163.1, forward strand.
CTAATTGGAGACCCATACTTAGATTGCATATAAACAGTGTAACATACTCCCGTATCGTCAACTTTAGCAGCCACTTCAGCAACACAGTCCATTTTGTGATAACAATAATTTTCACATAATTGATTTGGACCTTCAGCACCAATACAATTCACTTTCTTACATTCAATACAAGAAGATAATGCTTCTGAAATATCTTTAATTTGATCTTCTTGAACTTCTTCAATTGTCTCAACATTTGAATCACCTACATTTTCATTGGTAGTAATATCTTGTGGAACACAACCTAAAAGAAAAAATCCAACCACAAATAAAGTAATAATTAATAATATTTTTTTAACCATAAATTAAGTTATAAATTAAATTATATTTAAACTTTACCTTATCTTCTTTAGTTGCTTTAATAGATAGTAATCCAACTTACATTCTTTGATACTAAAGAAACAATTGGAGCAGGTAGCTTTGAAGAGTGTTTAATTTTTCTTCAATAATTTTTTGCTTAACTTATCAAAATCTGACTCAAATAACTGATCTTGGACAATTCTATACTTTTCAAACTCACTTTCTGCAAATTCTTTAGCGATTTTAGCAGTTATCTTACCTGCATCTTCTAAAATATCTCTCTCATTGAATTGTAAAAAAGCATTTAATTTCTTAACCCAATCTTCCATATACATCATTCTTTGTTTTTTTGCTTGTAATTCAGCATAATCTAAATACATTGTAACAATACGATTCAAGGTGTCCATTTCATCCTCATTTAAATAATTTTTAGCAATAGTTACATCTGGTTTTCTTATTTTTCCTTTCGGTGCATTTCCCCATGATGTTAAACCCATATTTTGCTTTTCAGAATTTGCTCTTTTCATAATTAATTCGGGAGCTGTATGTTTATGTATGGCAAAATGGAGTTTATTTTGTACTTTTTTAAAGAAATCTTTCGTTATTTGTGATTTGGAGTCATAATCAGCACTACATTCTGAGTAGATATCGGTTATTTTTTGATAAAATCTTCTTTCACTACTTCTAATGTCCCTAATTCTTTCAAGCTGCTCATCAAAATAATCTTTACCAAATGGATTGTTAGGATTCTTTAATCGTTTGTCATCCATTGCAAATCCTTTTATGATAAATTCTTTGAGAATTTTTGTTGCCCAAATCCGAAATTGTGTTGCTCTATTTGAATTGACTCTGTATCCTACTGAGATTATCGTGTCAAGATTGTAAAAATTAGTGTTATAAGTCTTACCATCACTTGCAGTTGTTCGGAATTTCCTAATAACTGAATTTTCTTCCAGTTCACCAGATTCAAAAATATTCTTAAGATGCTCATTTATTGTTGGAACTGAAACACCAAACAGCTCAGCCATTTTCTTTTGAGTAAGCCAAATATTTTCATTATGTAAAAAAACTTCTACCCTAACATCCCCATTTGGAGAGTTATACAATAAGAAATCTGTGGTTTCATCTCTAATAGTTAGATCTTTCTCCATTTATTCTTAGAAGAGGTGGTTATTTATATAGTTTGTCCGGACTTGACCAGTG
>CAZIMI010000164.1:0-3182 GCA_964540325.1 uncultured Methanosarcinales archaeon
AGTTTTCTCTTTTTGCGAGTCATCCATTGGCTTAGTGCCTACGCAGGTTCGAATTGAAACATCACGAAAGCCCTGCCGCGCACATATTTTTACTTCTGCAAAAGAGAGTGAGTTCTTTCAAACCAAGTAAAAGCTAATGTTTTCAGATCTGCAATTAGTTGTAAAGCAAATTCTTTTTCATCAGTAGTATCAGAGATATAATAATTGGAAATATCTTTCAAGTTTTGGAGAGAAGTTTTATTTTCTTTTTCACATTGAGCAATATCCGGATTTCTGTCGGGAGTACCGCTATACTTCTTGATGTAAAAATCTTCATCAAAAACTCCTAATTTAATCGACAACCTTGCTTGATCATGTTTTTCATGTGACAAATAAACACTGACAATGTAAGTTATTTTTTTAATTCTTTTTCTCCAATTGTTCTTCCTAGCCGATTCTCTCTTGAATTTATTTTCTTTCAAAAAAGCTGCAATCATTGTTTCAATGTATTTATATTTTTTATCTGTAACATTAACAAGTTCAAGCCAAGAGAACCCTAAAGTTTTCAAATCTGCTTCTATTTGCAAAGCTAACTTTTTCTCATCTGTTCTTTCATTAATAACAAAACTTTTTACACTGGAAAGATATTCTAAACGAGTTGTTCTCTGACAATGTCTTATTTCAGGATTTTTTTCTTTTGAATTATAACAAACGCCTAGATTAACATAAAATCGAATATCATCTTCAGAATTAGTTTGAGATAATTGAATGTTAATTATTTCTGCCACCTTATCAGTTTGCTTCCTCCAAACCAGTCTTTTCTTCTTAAATCCTTCTTGCTTAAGCAAAGCTGCAATTACTGTTTCCACATACTTTAGTTTCTTTCTTACTGGATGCATAATTTAAACTAAATAGTTAATGTTAATAAGGATTTCTGTTTATTTACGTAAAAGTTATATACTATTAACTCCATTCCTAATAAAATGATGGACATTAGTCAAAAAGTAAAAGGATTGTTACCAAAAGTAAATATTGCTTCAGTCCTACTTGCTGGACACGGAACTTACAATCTTTGCCAAGGCCATTATCTTCTGGCAACAATAGAATATTTTGCTGCCGCTCATCTTCAGCTAATGAAAAATCGTGAACAAGTTGAAGAAGAATTAGTAACAAATTGTAAAGCGGCAAGTGAACAAATTCCAGAAACAATTGCTGCAATAAATAGTTGTATAAATATTGGAACTATTGATAATTATTTAAATTCGGAGTATGAACCAGTTTGATTAAGAATTTCTATCAAAAATAGTAGACTTTTTAAACAACAATCTCTTTCTTAGCTTTATGCCAATAGAAATATGTACAATCGGTGGTTATTCAGAAACTGGAAAGAATTCTACTGCTATTAAAATCGATGATGAAGTGATTGTTCTAGATATGGGCTTACATATGGAGAATTATATCCGATATACAGAAAACGAAGATATTTCTGCAATGCATTATAACGAATTACTTGATGTCAATGCCGTTCCCAATTACAGTTTAATTAAAGACTGGAAAAAGAAAGTTATTGGAGTTGTTCCCAGTCACGGCCACTTAGATCATATTGGAGCAATACCTTTTGCTGCTGGAATTTTCCCTCAAGCTCCAGTAATTTGTACCCCCTATACTGCAGAAGTTTTAAAAAGTATCTTTAAAGACGAAAGGATAAGTATTCCTAACGAACTAATTGCTTTAAACTTAAATTCAGTCTACAAATTATCAGATAAAGTTTCTGTGGAATTGGTCAATATTACTCATTCCATTCCACAAGCATCAATGATTGTTCTCCATACTCCGTACGGAAAAATTGTTTATGCTAATGATTATAAATTTGACCGGCAGCCTACTCTTGGAAAGAAACCAAATTTTAATAGGTTACAAGAAATTGGTGAAGAAGGAGTAAAACTATTGATTGTTGAATCTTTGTACGCACATGAACATAAGAAAACTCCTTCTGAATCTGTAGCTAAAGAAATGTTAAAAGATGTAATGTTAGGAGTTTATGTTGATGGTAAAGGGATGATTGTAACAACTTTCTCTTCACATCTTGCCAGATTAAAAAGTATTATTGAACTGGGAAAGAAACTTAACAGAAAGATTGTTTTTTTAGGCAGAAGTTTGTCAAAATACGTTTCTGCTGGTGAAAGAATAAATATTATCGATTTCCAAAAAGATATTCAATTAGTTAAGTATAATGATAAACGTGAAAAAGTTCTTAAGAAAATTATGAAAGAAGGTAAAGAAAAATATCTTATTGTCTGTACTGGCCACCAAGGTGAGCCAAAAGCTGTTCTCTCCAGATTAGCCAGACAAGAATTACCGTTCAAATTTTCTCAGGGAGACGTAGTTATTTTTAGCTGTTCAGTGATTCCAGTTGAATTAAATAAAGATAACCGCGATAAGTTGGAGAAAGCTCTTCGCGCAAAAGGAGCTAGAATCTTTAGAGATATCCATATGAGTGGGCATGCTGCCAGAGAAGATCATCGCGATTTGATTGAATTAGTAAAGCCGAAACATATTATTCCTTCTCATGCCGGCCATGAAAAAGCTCTAAATTTGGCTAGTTTAGCAGAAGAGATGGGTTACAAGAAAAATAAAACTATCCATATGATGGAAGATGGCAAAAGGATTATTTTGAAGTAGGATTACTGCAATATCTTACAAGTTTTGAAATACTCCCATATTTCTCTACAGCAATAACAAAGAATTCCCTGTTAATCGTTCCATCAATTTTAGTATGATCATCTAAGTACATTCTTCCTCTTCTTCTAAAAGGAATTTCACTTTCTGTAATTAAAGTAAGCAAATTATCTTTCGGATAGTATGTTAAATCAACCGAACTAAAACGAGAGGTTGTCCGTACTATCTTTGATGAATCACCATAATTCTCTGCTAAAAAATCATAAACTATTTTTCTCTTAGATAATAATTTATTTACTGATTTCTTTACATCCGGATTATGTCCTGTTTTTTTCCTTGGACTAAAAGTACTTATTTGCCCCCAACTAAGATCCGAGTTTACCATTTTACAATTTGGCAAAGACTTCTCTTTTTAAGCTTTTCTGAAACCACCACTCCAACACAACAAATTTTATAAACAAATCGAGCATCGAGATTCTAAGGGGGTTTTAAAAATGAAATTAGTCTTAGCTGAACCTAAATAT
>CAZIMI010000165.1:0-3155 GCA_964540325.1 uncultured Methanosarcinales archaeon
AGAAGGCATTGAAGAAGGGGACACTATTCCTGAAGAAATTTTGAAAAAATTAATGATTACTCAAAAAGATTTTATTGAATCTTTGAAAATTGTCCGGCCAAGTGCAATGAGGGAAGTTCTTGTAGAAACTCCTGACGTTAATTGGTCAGACGTTGGCGGTTTAGAGGACGTTAAAGATAAACTGAAAGAAGCTGTTGAATGGCCATTAAAAACTCCGGAAGTTTTCAAAAGCATGGGCATCAGACCGCCAAGAGGAATCTTATTGTATGGTCCTCCCGGAACAGGTAAAACTATGCTGGCTAAAGCTGTAGCTAAAGAAGCGGAATCAAATTTTATCTTGGTTAATGGTCCTAGTTTATTATCTAAATGGGTCGGCGAATCTGAGAAAGCTGTACGAGAAATCTTTAGAAAAGCTAGACAAACATCACCAACAATTTTATTCTTTGATGAGATTGACGCTTTAGTTCCTCGTAGGATAGGCGCTTCTGATTCTGGAAGTAGAGTTGGCGAGAAAATAGTTAACCAAATGCTTACCGAAATGGACGGTCTGGAAAGTTTGAACGATGTAGTAATTATTGGCGCAACAAATAGACCGGACATGTTAGATCCTGCTTTATTAAGACAGGGAAGATTTGACAGAATTATCTTTACTTCTATTCCTGATCTAGAAAGTAGGAAAAAGATTTTTGAGATTTATGTTAATAAGATGCCTTTGGCAAACGGACTGGATGTTGATGAGTTAGCTTCTAAAACTGAAGGATACGTCGGAGCAGATATTGAAGGTGTTTGTCGAGAAGCAGCAATGATTGCTTTGCGTGAAAATCTTAAAAGTAAAGAAGTTAAGATGGAACATTTCGTTAAAGCTTTGGATGTAGTTAAACCTTCTGTAGATAAAGAAGTTGAAGAAGCTTATGAGAAGTTGGCTGATTATTTCTCTGCTGCTCGGGCGAAACAGATTAAGCAAACTAAAGCTGATTACTTTGGGTAGATGTTTGGAGTGTTAAGTATGGCAGAAAATATCAACAATAAAACTCTTTCAGAGTCAATTAAAAAAATGGATGAGAATGATAGATGGTGGGACACAGTAAGCTTAGAAGAGAAAGAAAAATTTATTGGCTATTATGTTTTAGTTCATGAACAAGAAATTAAGTATAAAAGTAGAGATTTTAAAGAAGTAGATAAAAGAGCAGCAAGATTACCCAGTGCAACTGTTTATGGGGTTGAGACTGAAGAAGAGAGTGTAACTCTTCGGCCACGTTATAAAATAGTCTCGAAATAAAAAGTCAATTACTTCAGATAGATGTTCTTAAATTAAAATGCAGCAATTACCAAGAGATAGAATTTATGTAACTAAATTTAATGATCCTCTTTTTAGGGATTGTATTTCTGAATATCTTACTAATCAAGGATTGCCGTTGATTTCTTTTGGCAATTATCACGATTTGATTGATAAATTAGCAACAAATCCCAATCATTTAGGGGCAGTGGTTTGTGAACTTAATGCTAATATCGGGGAAATAATCCCAGGAATTAATGTAGATAGACCAGAAGAAATTTTTGCTTATATAATGGAAAAAATAAATGTTCCAGTAATTGCTACTTATCGTTCACAGAAAAAAAGAGGAATCTTGGAAAGGAAATTATTAGCTTTAGGAACAAGTTCTGTTTTAACACATCCGTTTTCTGATGAAGATCTTCATCAAGCTTTGCTTAAAGTAGTGGGGAGAGAGAAACATAAAATTCCAGTTGAAAAGATAGAAGATGATAGAAAGTTTTATGAGAAAATTGTTAGAGAAGGGTTTGGATTTTGAGACCGATACATTTATAAACCCCCCGAACAAAATAATTCATAATATTGAATAGGCGGAGTTAGAGAGTTTATACTCATTATTTTATACTCGTTCTGACTCATTTTATTTAAACTAAAGTTAAGTAATTAAGTAAGTTTGTTCAAGGAGAAATAAATAAAATGTTATTTAAAAATGTAAAAGTAAGTGCAGAAGTAAGTAAAGCACTGGAAGAAGAAAGTATTGTTGACATGACAAAGATTCAAGAGATGGCAATCCCTTTAATTATGGAAGGAAAAGATGTTATTGGAATGTCTTACACCGGTTCAGGTAAAACTGTAGCTTTTGGTGTACCAATTATTGAGAATCTTAAACCCGGTAAAGGATTACAAGTAGTAATCATGTCACCGGTAAGAGAATTAGCTGTACAAATTGCTAACGAACTAAAGAAATTTTCTAAGTATAAGAGATGTAATATTGCTACTGTTTACGGCGGAGTATCATTAGATCCGCAAGTTAGAGAAATGGCTAAAGCAGACATTGTTGTTTCTACACCAGGAAGGTTGTTAGACCATCTACAAAGAGGAAACATTAAATTTCCAGATGTTAACTGTTTTGTTTTAGATGAAGCAGATAAGATGGTAGAGATGGGTTTCATCGAAGATATTGAACAGATCTTATCTCAGACACCTCAGGGAAGACAAATTTTACTGTTCGGTGCAACAATCTCCAGTGAGATTGAACATATTAAGAATGCACATATGAACAATCCTGTTGTCGCAGAAGCAGATAAACATGTTAAACAAAAATACTTAGAACAGTATTACTACAATATTCCGCATAATCAAAAGTTTTCTTTGTTAGTTCATTTGTTGAAAACTGAAGCAACCGACCGAGTAATGATTTTTTGTTCATCTCGTTCAACTGTTGAAATGTTAACACCGAATCTGAGAGCTAATGGAATTAAAGCAGAAATGATTCATGGTAAAATGAGCCAGAACAAAAGGTTGAATACTATTGAACGTTTCAATAAAGATAAGTTGAATGTTCTTGTGGCTTCTGCTGTTGCTGCTCGTGGCTTAGACATTAAAGGCGTAACTCATGTCTTTAATTATGATTTGTCTAAAGATCCGCAAGAGTATGTCCATAGAATTGGTAGAACTGCGCGTGCAGGAGAACAGGGTAAAGCAATAACTTTACTTAGTGATCGAGATTATGATGTTTTTAATCATATTTTCGATAGGTACGATTTAGAGATTAACGAAATTGAAGCCCCTGAATTTCCTAAGTTAAGATTTGATGCTCGGATGCGACAAGAAAGATCTGGCTTTAGAAGAAACTATTCTGGACATCGTGACATTCGCGGAC
>CAZIMI010000166.1:0-1197 GCA_964540325.1 uncultured Methanosarcinales archaeon
TGGTTTTTGACAAAATTAAAGATTATCACCACCTAGAAAAAATAAGAAATGTTAAATACATCATGGTTAAAAGAGAACATAATACTGAAGATGTTTCTAAAGCAAAAGAAATTAAGAATATTACAATTGTTAGTTCTCTTAATGAAGTTCTGAACATTATCAAAAATTAAGAATGAAAAGAAGTGCGAGAGCTGGGACTTGAACCCAGGTCACAGCGTGTTTGCGTAATTATGGCAACGCCGTATACTAACCACTATACTACTCCCGCATATTATACCTCAAAAATTAGATTATTAATAAAACTTTTGAAAAAAAAGAAATAAAGAAAAATAAAAATCTATTTATGTGCGTAAGCAAACACTGCTTTTAATGCGACAATTATTGTTGCTGGCACGAAAAGAGTTAAGATTCCAGTTAACATATTGGTTATTACTGGAGCAACCGCATCAAATGTTCCTACTTGTATCCCTAAAAATGAGACTAAAACCAATACTGTTCCGCTGGTTAAGAATCCACCGATTTCTTCCACGGCAATGTTCAATAATCCAACTAGTATCCCTAACAAGAATACTGCCCATAAAATCTCTTTTTGGTATGCTCCAGTAAAACCTAATCCCAGAATGATTGCAAAGAATATTCCGATTAAAAATGACCAACTGCCAATAAGGTTTTTCTTATTATATTTGCTCTCAGCTTTTTTTACTTTCTTTTTTGCCACTAATATCACCTCTTTAATAAAACTAAATTTTTCTTCTATATAATACTTTTGCAAGCAAAAAGTTAATAAACAGGCCTAAAATCAAGGATATAAACCCCTCTTAGTTTAGTGGCTAGAACATTCGGCTGTAGAAATCGTTTGATTTTGTCTTAACGACTGGAAATGAAAAACGATCAGCCGTGACCGAGAGACAGATCAAAGATTTTTCTTTGATTTGCTTGAAATCCCCGGTTCGAATCCGGGAGAGGGGACTAATTTGGGAAGAGAAGTGTTCTAACTCTTCCCAAACATTTTTTTATTGATTGTTGATATCTCCAAAAGATATGTTGTAGGACACGCTTTTTGCTTAATTTAACCAAAAGCTTTATAAACTCCCCGTTTAATTATGAGACAAACATGGCCGAATATCTTTCTACAGTGTAGTATCTAAAATTACTTGTAGAAAGTGCTATAAAATAATGCCCTGGTAGTGTAGCTCG
>CAZIMI010000166.1:1207-3129 GCA_964540325.1 uncultured Methanosarcinales archaeon
GCCTAGCATGTTGCCCTGTCGCAAATCTTTAGGCAAGCTAAAGATTTGATAGAAATTCATTCAAGTGGGATTTCCTACGGAAACCCCACGACATATGGACAATATCAAATCATAATGTCGAAATGGTTTGGAGAAAGGCAACGACCCGGGTTCAAAGATGGTTAGTGGTGTTTCACAATCAATGGATGTCCCGGCCAGGGCGTTCCCTTCGGGGTTCATCAATGGGCCGGTAGCTTAGCTTGGAAGAGCGCCTGACTTTTATTGCCGTTTCGGCATCAGACATCAGGCGGTCGAGGGTTCAAATTGCAGAAATGCGGGAAAGTCCCTTCCGGCCCGCTCATAATCAAAAAAAATTAATGAAAAAAAACTAAAAATGGCTTTTGACGTTAACAAACATCATTTGGTTCCGAAACAGAGTATACTAAACGAGACCGAAAAGAAAAAACTTCTAGAAGATTATAAGATTGATATTCGAGCTTTGCCAAAAATCTTTAAGGAAGATCAAGCAATTGTTAAATTGAAAGTTAAATTGGGCGACGTGGTTAAAACTGAACGGGTAAGTAAAACTGCGGGAACAACAACATATTATCGCGTAGTTATTGATGGTTAGGAGAGAAGATTAAATGGATAAATCAATATTAATAAAAAGATATTTTGAAGAGAAAAAGTTTGTTGACAGCAACATTCAATCGTTTAATATTTTTTTGGAGAAAGGGTTACAGGAAGTTGTTGAAGAAAATAAAGAAGCAGAGCCAGCAATTATACCTCATAATATTGAAAAGTTTAAAATTCGTTTTGGCAGAATAACTGTTGGAAAACCTGAAATTACAGAGGCGGACGGAAGTAAAAGACCAATTTACCCAACAGAAGCAAGATTAAGAAAGATTTCTTATTACGCACCTATTTATTTAGAAGTGAGCACTTACATTAATGATGTTCAAAGAGAAAGTTTTGTTGCCGAAATTGGAAAAATGCCCATTATGTTAAGATGTAAATATTGTCATCTTAACGGCTTAAGTAGAGAAGAACTGGTAAAACATGGAGAAGACCCCACAGACCCTGGCGGATATTTTATTATTAATGGTACAGAGCGGGTAATTGTTAACGTTGAAGATTTATCTGCAAATAATTTTGTTGTTGAATTTAAAAGCGGCGATTTTACAGGAAGGTTTTTTGCTGCTAAAGGTTCTTATAAAATACCTCACAATTTTGAAAGGAAAAAAGACGGCATTTATTATATGAGCTTTACAAGAGTAAAGAATATGCCAATTATTATTGTACTTAAAGCTTTAGGATTAGTTAAAGATGAAGAAATTATGAGAACTGTTTCTGGTGAAAGGAATTATGAAGAGATTATCTTGAACTTATTTGAGTTTGTTGACATTAAAACTCAGGATGATGCCATTGATTACATCTCTAAACGTATAGGTATTGCTCAAGCTAAAGAAATTAGAGTTGAAAGAACTAAAGAAATTATTGATAAGTATCTTTTACCTAATTTAGGTATGGATTCTAATCTTCGAACGAGTAAAGCAAGGAATCTTTGCAAAATGTTAAAAAAGTTTATTGATGTTAGAAACGGAGCAAGACAAGCAGATGATAAAGATCATTACATGAATAAGAGATTAAGATTAAGCGGCGATTTGATGATTGATTTATTTAGAGTTAACTTTAAAATTTTAGTTGGCGATATACTTTATAATTTTCAAAGAATAATTAAACGGGGAAAGTTACCCTCAATTAGAGTAATAATTAGAGATAAATTGCTTACTTCTAGATTGTATTCTTCAATGGCCACCGGTGAATGGGTTGGCGGTAGGCAGGGTGTTTCTCAACGAATGGATCGGTCAAACTTTTTGGCAATGGTTTCCCATCTTCAAAAAGTTGTTAGTCCTTTATCAAGTTCACAGGAAAATTTTGAT
>CAZIMI010000167.1:0-3116 GCA_964540325.1 uncultured Methanosarcinales archaeon
TGAGCTGTCACACTCTTAGTTCCTTTTCTAAAAAGAAAGAAGAAAGCGAAGAAGAGGAAGAAGAAGAGTATTGATTTTTTTAATATTATTGTTCTCTGATACCAATATTTTTATATATCTGTCAAACTTGATTATAATTAATGGTTAGAACTGCTTGTTGGACAACAGATATTAGATTTAATGTAAGAGATAGAACTCCATCGCTAGAACTTTTAGCAACAGAAGGAGAAAGAAAAACTGTTTCTGGTGATGAGATACATAAAAATCCAGATAAAACTTATTTTGCTTACTATTTGGTTACTTCTTTAAAAAAATCATTTAGTTGGTCTATCGTTGAAGGATATGAAATTCCAAGATTACCAACTTCTGCGGATGTTAAATGGGGGGCAAATTCTTTGTTGGCAGTACTGGCCCATAATTTTAATTTACCCGCCATGGTTAAAGATATTTCCAAACAAAAAGATCATTTGGACAAACAATTAAGAAGATCACTTTATGAAACCGGAATTGTTCAATCTTCAAGAGGAGCATCAATTGCTGGCATTGATCCTTTGAATATGGACACTACTTTATATGTACCAGCATCAACTGCTGAAGAAGCTGACCAAAAAATTAGAAATTACAGTAATGCTGTTTCTAAGATTCTTGGTTCCTGTCAATTAAAGTGTGGATATAAAATCAGACCGATTGTTGAGAAACGTTAAGAAAACTTTATATAATTCTGTGTATCATAAAGTAATATGTTAACTAAAGAAGAAATAATGAAGAAAATTGAAGAGAATAAGAAGAAATTAGCAGGCTTTGGTGTTAAGAAATTAACACTTTTTGGTTCTTATGCTAATAATCAAGCAAATGAAGATAGTGATATGGATTTCTTAGTTGAGTTTCACGAAGGAAGAGGATTGTTTGATGATTATATCGGGGTCTTACATTTGTTAGAGGATTTGTTTAATAAAAAGATTGATCTTGGAGAAGAACATTTGATCAAAGAGGAAATAAAAGAATATATCTTAGAGGGGAATAAAGTTGAAGCGAGAATCTAATTTGTATCTTAAAGATATTTTAGAAGCAATTAGAAGAGTAAGAGAATATGTTGGAAACAAAAACTTAGATGATTTCTCAAATGACAAAATGGTTGTTGATGCTGTTTTAAGAAATTTAGAGATTATTGGAGAAGCAACAACTCAATTATCTAAGAATCTAAAAGAGAAACATACAAATCTCCCTTGGAGAGACATACAAGATTTTAGAATTGTGGTTGCTCATCATTATTGGAAAATTAATAAAGAAAGGATTTGGGACATTATTGAGAACAAGTTAGATTCTTTAAAGGAACAAGTTGAAGAAGTTCTTAACGCAGAAGAGAAACAATTGCTAAAAGAGAGTTTTGAAAACGAGAAAAATGGAGAACTTGTTTCTCAAGATGAATTGGAGAAAGAGTTAGAGTAAATCTTATTCCAATTCAAACTTAAAATCGTTTCTGCTCCAGAACCATAATGGTGGATGCATTTCTATCGGAGTTATATCTGTATCTTTTAACAATTCTCTCCATTTTTCAGATATCTGATCTTTAGAAAGAGTTTCTGCTTCTTGATTTGTAATTAATCCTAACTTGACTGAACACTTAGTAATATGTGTGTCAGGAGCGATTTCTATAAACTCTGGGTTCTTTAATTTAATCTTGCCATATTCTTGAATTATGAAAGACCAATAGTTGAAAATCTTTGGCCCAGATAAATAAGGAAAACCTTTCTTGAATTTGTGCTGAACAATTTCTTTTAGTTTAAGGAAATCATAATCTGCAGATTCTAATAATTTAGTAATTGATCCCCAGTTTTCTGAAATGGTTTTGGCAATAGTTTGCCAAGTAGCAATATGTTTATTTGGCTGCAAAGCAACTTTATTTTTTAACAAGTAAGTTCTTAATTCCTCTTCATCTAATTTTGCAGAATAATTAACATCAAAGATCTCTTTATTTTCTTGAAAGGTTTTCAAAGCTGCTTCCCATAATTTATAACTGTCTCTTTGATAATTTAAACTCATTGGTAAAGGAAAATAAACTAATCTGGATTCCTGATCCTCAAATTCTGGATGTGCATCTTCAGGCATTTTCATGTAGCCAAGTTTTCCATCTTGATATGCTTGTAAAAGAATCCTGCATTTAGTAATTATTTCTTGATCCATACTTTATCTGGAAAGAAAGGGATTTTATTAAGTTATCTGAATTTCTCTGACCCACTCACCCACTGGACAAGTCCGGAAAAGATATATAAATAAGTATTGTTATTAGCTTTATTATGCAAAAAGAAATAATTTCTAAACTTACCAAGAACTTTGAAGATTATGCTAATAATAAAGATGGAGTTGAATTTTGGTATGCCCGAGATTTGCAAAAATTGTTAGGATATGAAGATATTAGAAACTTCTTGAGCGTTGTTGAGAAAGCTAAGGAATCTTGTAAAAATGCTAATCAAAATATTTGGGACCATTTCGTTGGCGTCAACAGAATGGTGCAACTAGGTTCTGGTAGTAAAAGAGAAGTTAAAGATTATATCCTTACCCGTTATGCCTGCTATCTTATCGCACAAAATGGAGATCCCAGAAAAGAAGAGATTGCTTTTGCTCAAAGTTATTTTGCTGTTCAGACTAGAAAACAGGAAATTATTGAAGAAAGGATAGCTTTGATGGAAAGGTTTACTGCCAGACAAAAATTAGTTGATTCTGAAACAGAATTATCAAAACTAATTTATGAAAGAGGAGTAGATGAGCAAGGTTTTGCCAGAATTAGGAGCAAGGGAGATGAAGCTTTATTTGGTGGATTTACAACTTCGATGATGAAAAAGAAATTAGACATTCCTAAAAGCAGACCTCTTGCTGATTTCCTTCCTACAGTTACGATTACTGCTAAGAATTTAGCTACTGAGATTACTAATTTTAATGTCAAGAAGGAAGACTTAACTGGAGAATTTTATATTACCAAAGAACATATTCAAAATAGTGAAGATGTAAGGGATTTATTAGCGAAAAGAGGTATTAGGCCAGAAGAACTTCCTCCCGAAGAAGATCTTAAGAAACTAGAAAGAAGAGTTAGGAAGGATGAGGGGAGGATTGTTGGG
>CAZIMI010000168.1:0-3092 GCA_964540325.1 uncultured Methanosarcinales archaeon
TTTCACTGAGTAATTGATTTAATGGTTCATAGATTCTTCCTAAAGGGATTTTTGTAGCTTTAGAAAGTTGTTTTGCAGTAAGTTTGTTTCTGGACAGTTCTTTGAGAAGAAGGTATTGTTTTTCTGTGAGGTGATTTCTGTTTCTTAGTTCTTTGATGACTTTAATCTTTTCCATTTAACTTTCTAAGTGAAGGTTATATTTAATACTTTCGTTTTAACACATAAAAACGTTTTTTCGTAGGAAATGTTTATATTTGGGTTTTGGTTTTTTTATCAGGTGAAAGATAAAAATAGTAATGGGGCCAAGAGTCCAAATGTACGTTTAGAGCATGACATATATCATCAATTAAATTTTTTTGTAAGAATTCTAAGTGAGAAAGATGAATCTATTCCTTATCAGGGAGCTTCTATCCAGGAAGTGGTTAATGATTTTGTTCGTCGCGGATTGGAGGGTTATAAAGTTTCTGAGAGAAGAGAAAAGTTTATGGGATTGAGGTTTTAGTTAAAATAAATCTAGCGGTGGGGATGTATCATTCATTAGCTTTTTTATAAAATTCTTTTATTTCGTTACATGAGTATCGACCAAAAACTGTATCTCTGGTTGCAGATTTGTCCTCAACTTGTTTACATTCTTGATGGGCCATTTTTAAATTATTCATGCCTGCTTCATATTTTAAGCAAAAACTTGCTCCTACTAAAAGAGCTGCTGGGATTAACCCATAAAGAATAAAATTTTTATAACTTCTTCTGCGATGTATTTTAGCTTCTTCTATTGATTTAGCGAGAAGTTCTTCATCTGAAGCTTTTTGTTCCAGGCTTTCCATTAATCAAAGAAAAGAATTCCCATTAATAAACATTTATCTCTTCCAGAAGTTGTTTTCGCTATTTTTTCCGAAAGATTTAAATATATGGTTTGTAACCATAGTATTACGGTTAAAGATGGTTAATGAAACATTTGCAATATTAAAATTATTAATTGAAAACCAAGAAGAAAAGTTTAGTATTAGAAAAATCTCTAAACTTAGGAAAATAAATTATAAATCTGCTTATAATGCAATTCAGAAACTAGAACAGAGGGGTATTATTACAGTAAACAAACTTGGAAACCATAATGTTTGTTCATTTAAGAAAAGATTCGACGACTTAGTTTTTAGTGTGGAAAACTCTCGTAAGGAATTATTATTAAAGAAAAATAAAGATTTTAAGGTTCTTTGTCAGGATCTGGCAAAAATCAGTTCTCAGTTTATAGTAATCCTTTTTGGTTCACATGCAACAGGAACAGCTAAAAAGAATTCAGATATGGACCTGTTAGTAATTACTGAAGACGTAAAACAAATTCAAGGGAAATTATCTTTACTTCCTTTAGAGATTCATTTAGTTGACATTAATTACACAGAATTTATAAAAATGTTGAAATCTAAAGAATTAACTGTTGTCAGTGAAGCAATTAAAAAGAATATTATTTTGTTTGGAATAGAGGATTATTATCGGTTATTGAACAATGCTAAGTGAAGAAAGGATTAAAGAAGCAGAATCTAATGTTAGGCAATACTTAGAAGATATAAAGTAGACTCTTTACTTGGTTCTTTTGATTTTGAGAAAGAAAAACGTTCTAAGTTTCAGTATAGGATGGATGAAAGTGTAAAGAAAGGAAAAGCTTTAACTTCTTTACAACGAGCAAAAGAGTTTATACTAGAAATGAAAAAGTTGTTGTAGTGTTTTTTGTATTTCTGTATACTTTTCCTTTAGAATTCTCTTCTACAACCACACAATCATATTCTTGCAGTCTATAAATAATCGTTCTCCGTTTTCTCTGTAATGGTAAGAAAACTTGAAGATTGTCTTGGTAAAGAAGTTAACGTTTGTGTAAAAAAATCTACTGCCTATTTTTCTGGTAGAGATTGTAACTTAGATAATATTGTCAACAAGTATGATAACTTTACTTTATTCTTAGAAGGTGTTTCTGCTGAGGCCATATCTGGTAAATTTACTGACGGAAAAAAAAAGGACATTCCTTTCCTTGCTAGAAATTATCAGGACACTTCTTCTGAAGCTAAAGATTTGATTAGACGTTACAAATGTGTTGAAGAAGAGATTGTATCTGTGAAATATAAAGATGAGGTGATTTACAAAAATGGTTGACAAAAAACTTGAATGTATCATTTATGCATATGAAAGAATTAGAACAGAATTTGTTAATCCGCCAAAAAATATTCCTAGTTCCTGGGATTCTTATGATACAGAATTTGCTTGGAGCAGAGATGATTATCGTTCTGCTGTTGGAGATAATAGTAGAAATACTGTGACAACAAGAACAACTGAAGTTCGTGCTTACTTTCCGAAAACAAGGAAAGATGAATTTATTGCTAAAGGTAAAGGATATCTTTACAATAAATTATCTGAGGAAGATGAATTTGTTTTTAATGGCAAAGAATATAAAATAAAAAATGATTTTCCTCGGGGGGAAATTGTTGATTCAGAAACTAGGCTGCCCTTAATTAATGTTGTTGGAACTTTATTACGTGCAGGTTCCTTTTCAGAAGAATTTGTATTTAATCAAATGAAAAAATACAGACGAGGTTGCTCTTTACAACATTTATGATAATGATGTTAGTCCGGATGATATTGATGATTAGGAGGATGAAAATGGAAACAAGAAAATTAGTTTTGGAATCAAGACTTTGGGAAGAATATCCAGAATCTACTTTAGAAGATTATTTTGATGGTGATTGGATTTATCTTAGTGTAGACAAAATTGTTTGTGACTTAAAGAAACGAGATGTTAATGTTTCTGAGAATGATGGTCAGATAGTTCTGGGAGAAAGATACGTGCTCGCTGGCAGACAACAAGACTTAGCTAGAGAAGAAGTTATTGATGATAACTTTACTTATGTTAGAAAGCAATTGATTAGTCCTCGGCCGACCAGTCCAGAAAGAGAACTAAAATATCCTAACTATGCTCATCTTGGCCTTTTTGATAAATCTACAAGTGCAGTTGAAGACAAAGTTATTATTGAAGCTTTTAAAGCAGCAGTAACAAAGAACGTTTTAGAAATTTACTTTAAGAATAAAAATGTTGAACTTCCTGAAGG
>CAZIMI010000169.1:0-3055 GCA_964540325.1 uncultured Methanosarcinales archaeon
ATGGTTATTCTCTTTGACCAATTCAATCTGCCAGAGGACATCTATAAAGTTATTTTTGCTACAGAGCAACAGGAAGTAGTTGGCAAAATGTTAATCAAATATATGTGGGATAATAGCGGAGAGATTGGAAAGACTGAAATGAGTTTGTTTGCTACAGCATTGCATGAAGGTAAAGCCGTTGTCAAAGAGAAAAGCAAATCTCCGCTTGGGAAAGAAACCCGTATATCATACAACAAAAGACAGTTCTATGATCGAATTCTAACTCCAATGCGGGGTATGGGTTTAATTGATTATGACCTCTACAAAAAAACCTATAAAGTTTCTGACAGATTTAACAAATTAATGATTAAAGTCGGCTTGCTCTGGTTAAGAGATATTGATAAACATCAAAAAAGATAAAAAAAGTTAAAAAATTAAAAAGTTCTCATATCTGGCGGTAAATCCCTCTCTCCACTTTGTTCCTGAGAAGGAAAACTTTCATTGGGTTCCAAATTATCAGAACTGCCAGAATCTAAACCAGCTTTCAACACTTCTACCTTATCAGTCTTTTCCCAAGTGAAATCTGGATCGTCTCTGCCAAAGTGGCCGTAAGCAGCAGTTTTCTTATAAATCGGTCTTCTCAAGTTCAGATGATCAATGATTGCTTTTGGTCTGAAATCAAAGTTCTTTTCAACTAACTCAACAATCTTTTCTTCAGGAATCTTGTTAGTTTCAAAAGTATTCACTAAAATACTTACCGGTTTAGATACTCCAATTGCATAAGCAACCTGTACTTCACATTTGTCTGCAAGTCCTGCAGCAACAACATTCTTTGCTACGTATCTGGCGTAATATGACGCAGATCTGTCAACTTTACTTGGATCTTTTCCAGAAAAAGCGCCGCCACCATGGCTTCCATGACCACCATAAGTGTCAACAATGATTTTTCTTCCAGTAACACCAGCATCTCCTACTGGACCACCAATGACAAACTTTCCTGTTGGATTAACAAAATAGTTTGTACTTTCATCAATCCAGTCTGCACAGATAGGTTTAATGATTTTTTCAATCATGTCTCTACGAATAGTTTCTAAGTCCACATCAGGATGATGTTGGGTAGAAATGACAACAGTTTCAACTCTTTTAGGGGTGCCGTTTTCATACTCAACAGTTACTTGAGATTTTCCATCAGGTCTTAGATACCACACTTCTCCACGTTTTCTTGCAGAAGAAAGTCTTTTGGTAAGTTTATGTGCTAATACGATTGGTAAAGGCATATATTCAAGAGTTTCGTTACTTGCATAACCAAACATTAATCCCTGATCACCAGCACCTTGTTCGTCATACAACCCTTCTCCTTCAGAAACTCCCTGAGAAATATCTGGAGATTGTTCAGATAGTGCTGCTAAAACACCGCAAGTACTACCTTCAAAACCGAATTCTGGTTTATCATAACCAATTTCTAAAATAGTTTCACGGGCAATTTTCTGAATGTCAACGTAAGTATTTGTAGTAACTTCTCCTGCCACAACAACAAATCCTGTTTTTGTTAAACATTCTACTGCCACCCTTGCATTAGGGTCGTCTTTGTATATTGCATCTAAGACTGCGTCACTAATTTGGTCACACATTAAAGATATTTAACAGAACTAACTGCTAAATTTTATCCGGGTGACCTTCAGTAACAGACTCAGAGGTAAATAAATATTTGTTTGCCATTTTTATTGTTCCTCCCCTTCGGGTATTCTATGATACCCGAGATGTTTATTATTTTCAAATAAGATAATTTGGTTAATGTGATCTCCTCGATCAGGAATTGCTGAATTATATCTTTGTGCCAAATCAGTTACTTGATCTAACACATTTCCATTATTACCGCCATACTCTGCAGCAATTCTTAGTCCATAAGTCACTTCACTTTTGGAAACTTCACTCGCACCAGTTCCATCTTTATCTAAGATTCCCCCGATATATGCTAGCAAAACCCCACTTCTCTTAGCTCTTTCTTCTGTAGGGAGTTGGCGAACTTCTCTACAATCTTGGCTTAAAGTAGCATCCAAAATAATTCCAAGCATTTTATATCTAACCTCCATTTAATTCTTAACCCTAAAACAATCCAATCAATATATAAAGCCTCTTGACAACAATATTCCAATCGGAATATTTATATACTAGTTATATTCTTAAGCATATATGTTAGAGAATTTAGATGAAATTAAGAGAATCAGGAAAAAGCACGGACTTAATCAGAAAGAACTAGCTGAAAAAGCGGACGTTTCCCAATCACTAATCGCTAAGATTGAATCTGGAAAAATTGAACCTTCTTTTTCTAATGCAAAGAAAATTTTCCAAGCTCTTGAAGAACTTAGAGAAAAAGAAGAATTAAAAGCAAAACAATTGATGAATAAAAAAGTTGTTTTTGCTAAAGCTAATGATAAAGTAAGAGAAGTAATTCAAACAATGAAAAAGAAAAGTATCTCTCAAATTCCAGTGATGAACAAAAACAATGTTTGTGGTTTGATTACCGAAGGAATTATTGTTAAGAACATTGCCACAAACCCGGAAAAAATCAATCAACTAAAAGTGGAAGAAATTATGGATGATGCTCCGCCAATAATTTCCATTAAAACTGGAATGAAAACGATTTTAGAATTATTGAAAGACAATTTGATTGTTCTAGTTGCTGATAAAGGAGATGTAAAAGGAATCATCTCTAAAAGTGACTTGTTGGGGAAAATAGAATAAGTTTACTCCTTAGTCGCTTGGAAAGCCAAAATATCTTCAGTACTTAACTTCTTACCTTTCCTCATCTTCTCTTTAACTTCAGCAGTTTTCTCTTTAACTTTTGTTTTAAAACTCTTCTCTTCTTCGTCTTTGAAAACTTTACTCAAAACGTTTACTCTGGCTTGCATTTCATCAACTTCTTTCTTCAAAGTTTCATATTCTACTTTCAATTTCAGATGTTTCTCTGCCAAAGGTTGTTCATCATCCCTAAACTTCTTAACCTCTTCATACAATTTGTTAATCATCTCATGTTTTTCCTGAGACTGTTCTGCAAATTCCTGAACATTTTTAT
>CAZIMI010000170.1:0-3046 GCA_964540325.1 uncultured Methanosarcinales archaeon
GACATAAAACAACCAATTGGAAATTTAATTGCAATTGATTTCTTATGGTTCATTTATGCTTTTAGTATGTTAATTGCCACATTAATTTTCTTGTTTAAAGTAAATGAAAAATCATTCGTTAAAGCAAAAGAGAAGTCTTTATTGTTTACTTGGTCAAGTTTAAAACATATTGTTTCCAACCATAATTTAAGATTAATTTTTCTTTGGAATCTTATTTTTATGACTGTCTTTTATACCTGGTTTTTCTTATATTTGCCATATTTAGATTCTTATGGGATTCAGTTTAATACTATCTCCCTAGCCTATGTCTTGCTTTCTTTAGTTGGACTGCCCTTCGCCAAATTGGGTCAACGGATTTACAAAAAAATCAAACACGAAAAACCATTTTTATTTGTCGGGTATTCATCTTATTTAATCTGGGCTTTACTGGTCTTGATTCCAGGAAAAATGTTTGCTTACCTATATTGGTTTATCCGCTGGAACTTTGTTAAACTGTTCAAACCTGTAGAAGAAGCTTACAAAGAAGAACATATCCCTCCAGAGAGAAGATCAACAATAAATTCCATGCAAGTTATAATTAACCAGTTAGGATTTGCAATTGGTCCTTTAATTGGTGGATATCTTTTATCTGTTACTAATCCCTCTTATGCAATCTTTATTTCTAGTTTGTTAATCATTCCTGTTTTGATTATTATTGGATTTTTAAAGAAAAAATCTTAAATTCATTTCCTTTCATGAATCGTTAAATAAGAAATAATTGCTGGAATAATAAATATTCCTGATAAAACAAAAGTTAATTTTGGGCCAACTAAATCTGCTAATACTCCAGCAATCAACATCGCAATCGCCACCCCAAAATGAACAAACATTGATTCAAAGGAAGCGACTGTTGCCCTGGTTTTTGATTTCAAATGTCTTTGAAAATACGGTCTTTGAATTGGTTTTTCTAAATCCCCAATATTTCCAATAACAATCATGAACGCCAGACCAGCTAATGGAGAAACTACAAAAAAGACAGCAAAAATTAAGATTACTTCCGTTACCGCTACAAAAGAAAGATACATACTTTCTTTTTTAATAAACTGAAATATTTTCTTGGCAACAAAAGGCAAAAATATTCCTATCGCCCCAAAGATGCTTACCAAATATCCTAAATAATGTGTTGGCAATCCCAATTCCAATAAAAACGGTTGATAAATAATTCCAAACATTCCACCCGCAACAGCAATAAAAAAAGCTGCAATGATCAAATGAAAAATAACGGGATTTTGATAAGAATGTCTAAATCCGGATTTGAAATGTTGAAAAGAATGTTTAAAGATGTGTTTTGGAAGAATTTTTTTAGGTTTGTAATGCTCACTTACAAACATTAATATTATCGCAGAAATGAAAAACCCTCCACTTTCAATAAACCATAAAAAATCGTAACCAATTAAATTAACACCTAAGAAATTTGTAATCACATTTTTTCCAAACAATACAATTAATCCTGCTGCAAACAGTCCGGAAAGAACTAAAGCTGCCCGGTTAAAACTTCTATTTTTAACATAATATTCTTGAATTAAACCTTCCTGTTTACGGTTCTTTAAATTGTCAACAATCCAGGCTTGATCTGCTCCTGTTGATAATGTCCGAGCAATACCCCAAAAGAAAAAAAGTATTGTCAATGAAAAAATATTGGAAATAAAAGGGATAATTAACAAGACTATTCCCACAAATAATAAACTTAAAATTACAGATATTTTTCTACCAAAAACGTCAGCCACCACTCCTGTCGGCACTTCGAAAAATACAGGAGTAATAAAAAGTGCCACTAAGGCCAAGGATAATTCTGCAAAACCAAAACCTTTAATTGCAAAATAAACTACGATCAAAGGGTCAACCACTAAGAACAAACTGGCCAAAATATTAGCTAAATAAAATGGCCCCAATAAATTCAATTCCTCTTTTTTAAAAAAACTCATCTTAAGATTATTAATTACCAAAACTTTATAAATCCACCTCTAAATTAATACTTCTATGGATGATTATGAACAATTGCTGAAAAAAGCGCAGGAAGAACTGCCGGAAAATATCTCTAAAGGGGAACGTTTTGTTATTGAGAAGGTTAAAGGCCATTTGGAAGGTAAAAAAACTATTCTTGTAAATTTACAGGCTATTGCTAAAACATTAGGCAGAGATGTACAACATCTCTTAAAATACTTATTAAGAGAGCTAGCTACTCCTGGTAAGATTATCAGAGACAGAACAATTTTAGGAACAAAAGTTTCTGCTGGTAAGATCAATAAAAAAATCAAAAAATATGCTTCTGAATTTGTGTTCTGTTCTGAATGTAGTAAACCAGACACAGAATTAACTGAAGAAAAAGAAATTACTTATTTGAAATGTTTAGCTTGCGGTACAAAAAAACCTGTTAAGTCTCTAAAATGATTGTTAACACTAAAACAACCCCAGAAGGATTAATATTAATATTAACTGATTCTGATATCCTAGGAAAAAAGTTTGAAGAAGGTAATAAACAATTAGATTTAACAAACAAATTCTACCAAGGAGAAGAAAAATCCAAAGAAGAAATTAAAGAATTAATTACGGACGCTCATATTCTTCATCTAACTGGAAAAGAAGCTGTTGCCCTAGGAAAAGAATTAAATCTTGTTGAAAAAGTTATTGTGATTGATAATATTCCTCATGCTGAAGTTTTATTGTAATTCTAACCAATAAAATCCCCCAACAAATCCAACTTGTTTGGATTCACCAAAAATTTCTATATGAAATTTTTCAGTGCCACCTGCTTATCTTTCGCTCTCCCGAAAACATCTTCTACATTCAACTGCAGTAAATCAATAGTTTGTTTTAAGTAAGGAGAAAAATCATACTCTTGAGCAAGTCTTAAAGAATGGCCTAAGTACTTAACAACAGAACCTTCTGAAATTGTAAAGATTAATTTTCCAGCAGGACATTCAGTACACTTTCCAGATAATGGAGGACGACGATATTTAGCATTACATTTCACACATCTAAACTGTTGCATAGAAAACTTACGTAA
>CAZIMI010000171.1:0-3031 GCA_964540325.1 uncultured Methanosarcinales archaeon
TTTTTTAATTCCTGTAATGCAGTTTTTCCAATTTCACTAGTTTTCATTGGATTCATCTTTTTATTAAGAATCTTCATCTCAATCTTTTTTGTTAAGTTAGAAAGTTCTTGCATTGAAATTTTCCCACAAGCTTTACTAATACTTTTTTCAATCTTGCTCAAATCAAATTCTTGTTCTTTACCATTTCTTTTCAAAACTTTTAGATGAATCTTAGCAGTTTCATAAGTTGTAAATCTGTTTGCACACTTTAAACATTCACGCCTTCTTCGAATAGATTCGTTAAGAATTCTAGATTCAAGCACTTTCGTATCTACTTTTGAACAAAATGGACAATACATCATCTCACCTTCTTTTTAGTAACAAAACACTAGATATGGTGTTTATTGGTTTTTATGGTCTATATCTTGCGTTTTCCCTTTGAAGAAAAATAAATCGTTTAAATACTTTTTAGTGCTTTGGTATATAGTTTGTGGGATAGTAATGTTAACAATAAACCTTTTAAACCCCAAAATTTTCCTTCTAACTATGATTGGGTTATTAATCTTAAAATCGTTGTATTTCTTTCTACCAGCTTATGTTGCTAACATGTCTCCAGTATTGTTAAAGTGGCTTCCTTTTCATCAACCGATTTATGAAAAAAAGTTTGGTAGTCATAAAACCTGGCGAGGCTTAATAGTTGCAGTTTTAATGGGGGGATTAGTTTTTTATTTACAGAAATTAGCTTATATTTCGGGTTTTACTAAATTTGCTTTAATAGATTATTCTGGATTCTCTGTTTTGCTTGGATTCCTTTTAGGTTTTGGAGCGATTATTGGTGACTTAGTTAAAAGTTATTACAAAAGAAAAGCAGGTATTAAACCCGGCGATAGTTGGATTCCTTATGACCAATTAGATTCTGTGATTGGTGGGATTTTATTTTCGTTCTTTGTTTATGTGCCTACTATAAGTGTAATTGTTATTTTGTTAATTTTAAGCCCTATTTTGCATATTCTTACTAATTTTATTGGCTATTGGTTGAAGATTAATAAGAGCATGTGGTGATTATCGCTTAGCAAACATTTTCTTAACAAAATACTGCAATTGCAAAGCCAAAGAATATACTATAAAGATTCCTGCTAATAAGTATCCGATAGTTAGCAAAGGTTCATACAAAACATAAATTGCTGCTCCAATCAATGTTCCTGTTCTAATAAAAATTACTGGGGATTCTAATTTAGAAAAGAAATGAATTGACTGTGTTAAAACATAAAGTCCAAGAATAATGAAAAAGTAATAATCTTGCAAATGTAATGCTATTTTTAATAAAACTAAGAAAGCTATAGTTCTGTCTGAAATCAAATCAAAATACTGGCCAAATTTAGTTGGTTGAGATGCTTTAGCGATTAAGCCGTCAAGTCCGTCAGCGAGAAGATGAACCACTGCTAAGATTATAAATGATAAATGGTTAGAGAAAAGGAAGTAAACTGAGACTAACCCTACAATCAGGGCGAAAGTAGTCATCATGTTAGCAGAGATCCCTAACTTCAAGAAAAACTTGCCAACTTTATTTTGGTCCCCAGCTTTAAACAGCCCAAATTTTTTTACAATATCCTGGGAAAAACTTTTCATCAGAAAGATATATATAATAGAGACTATATAAAAACTTTCCGATGCAAAGAGTATTTATTGAGACTAAGTACACCGGTAATTTGACTTTGCCAAAGAGTTTAATAGCGCAATTGCCAAAGAAAATAGCTTTAGCTTTGCCAGTACAATTTCTTGATTTCTTAGAACCAATTAAGAAACAATTGGAATCTGCTGGAAAGAAAGTGACTTTATTCAAAAGCAAACACGGAAAATATTCGGGGCAAGCTCTTGGTTGTGCAATAGAAGAATTTCCTGGCGATTATGAATCTTTTTTATACGTAGGTGATGGAAAATTCCATCCTACTGCTTTATTGTACGAAAATGAAAAGAAAGTTTATTGTTATAATCCGTTTAATGATAAGATTGAAATCTTAGATGATTCTTATCTGGAAAAAGTTCAGAAGAGAAAGAAAGGTCAATTAGCCAAATTCTTATCCTCAGATAATATTGGTATTCTTGTTACTAGTAAATCCGGTCAGAACCAAAGTAATAAAGCAGAAGAATTACGAGAAAAGTTAGAGAAAGCTGGCAAGAAAGCCTTTGTTTTCCTCGCCAATGAGATTGATTTCAACTCTTTGGAGAACTTTAATTTCATTGATGTCTGGATTAATACTGCCTGTCCGCGGATAGTTGAAGACTTTAAGTGCTTGAATATTCAGGATTTGCAAGAGATTGGATTCTAGGTTTTTCACTTCTTCCCATTTCTCTCGTCGGGTATTCGACGGGTAAAACGCGAAAGATTTAAATACCCTAAAGTTTTCTCTTGGGTTAGGAAAACATAGTTTTTCGTAAATATAAAAAATAAGAGGGTGAATATAAATGGCAGAAGTCGTAGCAAAATGTGGTGTTAAGAAGAAATCTGGCTGGCTATACTTTATCGACAAGAACGGAAACGTAGCTTGTGCTCAAATGAGCAGAGCTGGTCGAAAGAAAGGCAAAGCTAAGAAAATGGTTGTAGCTAAAACCAAAGTTAAGAAAGTTGCTGGTTATCTATATTTCGTAGATAAGAAAGGGAATGTAGCTAGAGCTAAAATGGCTAGAGGCAGGAAAAAAGGTAAAAAGAAAGCTGTTAAGAAGAAAGCTAAAAAGAAAGTAGCTAAGAAAAAGGTAGCTAAAAGAAAAGTAGCAAAGAAGAAAGTTGCTAAGAAAAAGGTAGCTAAAAAGAAAGTAGCTAAGAAGAAGCCTGCTAAGAAGAAAGTGGCTAAGAAGAAAAGTGCTGGAAAGAAAGCAGCAGCAACTCGAAAGAGAAAAACAGCAGTTCGAAAAGCAGCAGCTAATAAAGCAGTAGCAACTACTAAGCGAAAACCAGCAGTTCGAATAAAAGCATCTAAGAAATCAGCAGCAACTAAGAAGAAGAAGAAAGCTGTGCGAAGGAAAGCTGGTAAGAAAGCAGCAGCAACTCGTA
>CAZIMI010000172.1:0-3030 GCA_964540325.1 uncultured Methanosarcinales archaeon
CCATAACATAAATGCACTTGCAGATTATAAAAGCACTTATTTTGAAGAAAGACAAGTACCTGCGTCAGGATATCCTGCAAGTACCGGGTATCCTTCTGCTACTTCAACCCCTAATCCTGGTGGAATTACTCCCAGTCATGGGGGACAGGCTTCCGTAGGAATAGTTTCATCTGAAAGAGTTAATGGTATAGATATTTCACATCATCAAGGTAATATTAATTGGGTTGCAGTCGCTGGAGAAGGATATAAATTTGCTTTTATTAAAGCTACTGAGGGGGTAGGATTTAAAGACAACAAATATTTAAGTAATTTAAACCTAGCTCAAAATAATAATATTCTGGTTGGTTGTTATCATTATGCTCGGCCATCTGAACCTATTGAGAGTGATGCAACTGCAGAGGCAAATTATTTTTTAAATGAAGCGAGTGATTGTTTAACAAATAATAATTTATTACCCGTTCTTGATTTAGAGGAGGGAAGTGATTTAGGTAATTCAAAATTGTCTCAGTGGGTAAACATATGGATGGATGTTGTTGGATCTAAAATTGGTAAAAAACCAATTTTGTATGGCGGCCATTATGCTAAAGATTATGTTGATAACACTGTGAAAAATAAATATCCTTGGTGGGTAGCACAATATACTTCTGCTAGCTCTCCTACTCTTAAAGGATGGAATCACTGGGTATTTTGGCAATATTCTGATAAAGGTAAAGTATCCGGAATTAATACTAATTCTGTAGATTTAAATGTTTTTCAAGGTAATGAAAATCAATTAAAACAATATTTAATTGGGTCTTCTGGAATTATTGCGCCTACAACAACTTCAACTATTCCAACAAGCACTGTTCCTTTCCCTCCTGCTACGGGAACATTTCGGTTTGTAGTATTTTCAGATTTCCATAATAAATATAATAAAGCTAATGCTTTAGTTAACCAAATTAAATCTTTGAATCCTGCTTTTGTTATTACAAATGGTGATTCTATTAATGCTAATGCTGGTGCACAACAATCATGGAATAAATTTTTTAATCAAATTGTTAATCCGTTAGCTCAAGCAAAGATTCCTGTTTTTGCAGTAGTTGGAAATCATGATCGAGAGGGGAATTCAGAAAATCTGATGACTACTGTTTGGAAAAATTATTATGCTCAAAATGCTGCAACTTACAATAAAATGCAAAATTTTAATTATCAAGGTTTTCCAGAACAAACATTTAGTTATAATGGGAAAAAATTTATCCTTGCAAAAGTCCCTACAGATAGTTGGGCAAATAACGGTAAAATTTCTTTTATTCAAAATAATGTTCAACCAGGTTCATTTATCTTCGGACATTCTAACATTGTTAATGGTTTACCTTTTAGGAATAGGGCAAGTAGGGCTAAAGATTATCAAAAAAGGACTGAACTTCTTCAACTTTTGACAACAACCAATTCAATGTATATCAACGGTCATATGCACGTATTTTATCCAATGATTTTTAGGGAACAAGGTTTCCAGGCTAAAAATATTTTTGTTGGTTCAATGGCCGATAAAAATGGAATTACTGGTAGCGATGGTAAATATCAACCCAACAGCATTGCAGTATTTGATGTTGGTAGTGGAGTAACAATTAATGCTTTCATTTATGAAAATGGAAATTTTAGACAGTTTAGTTCTGCGGACGCTCAAAAATATTTCCCACAAAATAATCAATTTACTAATCATATTCAACCTTTACCTTTAGGGGGTGTGATCTCTTAGAATGAAAATGTATCATTCAAAATTAATCTTCTTTTTAATTTTCTCTTTTTTGTTCATTTCATTAGTTATTTCTGCACCCAACCCTAGATTAGGTGAAATTATTGAAAATACAAATTCAATTGTTGATTTGGCTACCTGTTATGAACAAGAAGTTGAAGATAGCACCGGTTTAACATTTGAAGAATATCTAAATATTGGAGTGATTTCTGAAGATTGCAAAAGTACTATTGATAGTTTAGAAATTGCTTATCAAGAACAATTGGAATATGAACCGGGAATAATAATTAAAGAAGGAATTCCTGATTCCGATGGTGATAAATTTAACGATGAAGAAGAAATAGAGTTTGGAACAAATATTAATGATCCAAATGATTTTCCTTGGTGGATAGATGTTGATGGCGATGGGTTTACTAACGAAGATGAATTGTTTGAAAATGTTGACCCTTTAGACAAAGAAGAAATTCCTATATTTAAAATAGTTGAAGATGAGTTGCCCAAAAATAAATTTCCTTGGCAAATTTATCTTGCTATTGCTTTAACGATTATGTTAATTGTTATTTTAGCAATTTATTTTATTTATTACGATAAAGAAAAATGAAAAGAAAATATTTATTAATCGTTTTTGTAATTTTTTTAACCTTGGTTAGCTCTGCTATTGCTTTTCCAACTTATGCACAACATTCTAATAAATGGGATTCTTCATGGGATAATTTTATTGCAGAAGCCTTAGATAGTAGGGCCCCAGAACTGTTACAAGAATCATTCTTACCAGATGAGGCATTTTTACTTTGTCCAGGATTAAAAGGGTCTACCAATGATCAGAAAAAAGCATTTTGGTCTTTATTTTTCGCTTCTATTGCTAAGTATGAATCGGGATTTGATCCAGGTAGTTCTTATCATGAAAAAGGTCTTTCAGAAAAATATGGGCGTTCTATTGATAGTGAAGGGTTATTGCAATTAAGTTATGGTGATGAAAAAAATCATCCCCCTTGTGATCTATCTAAAAGTTTACAAAATATTCATGATCCTAAAGTTAACCTTCAGTGTGGGGTTGTAATTATGCGTAACCAAATTAAAAAAAGGAACGAATTATTTCCCGATGATAAACATTATTACTGGTCTGTATTGACAGAAAGGCCAAGTAAAGATACACATCTTAAAGTAAAGAAATATTTCTTAACTTATTATGGTCAATTAGGATTTTGTGGACAATCAAAAATAGGTATAACACCTCAAATTCAACCAGGTCCGAAAAGTGCAAGTTCAACTTCTGGACAACAAGCAGTTTATCA
>CAZIMI010000173.1:0-3003 GCA_964540325.1 uncultured Methanosarcinales archaeon
CAAAAACAAATCCAGCCACAATAGTAGTAATTTGAGAAGGGATAATAGAGATTGTAGTTTGAAAGACTTGTAAAAGAATAATGGCTATCGGGGCAAGTATTCCAAAACTAAGGATTAAAGATTTTAATAGTTCTGGATTAGCCAAATAATATTGCACGGTTTTCGATTCTGTAACTACATAATAAAATAAGATTGCTAAGGTTAATAATAAAAAATACTTTAATTTATGGGCCCTCTTTTTAATCATTTGATTAGGAAAGTTGTTTTGGTTTATAAATTATTTTATTGGTTTTGAGTTTTGAGTATTGGGTTCTGAGTTTCTTTTACCCATAACTCATTACTCAATACCCAAAACTAACATTAACGAAACATTTAATTACCCTTTAACCTTTCCTTCTCACTATGAAACTTAAATATTCGTGTAAATTTTACTGGGGAGCAGTACTAATAGTTGCCAGTTTCATTTTAGGAATAATCACAAAATTAATTTTCTTTTATCCAACTATAAATTATGACGTGAGAATTTTAATGGTAACCGTATATGTCATCTCTTGGCCAATGTTATTTCTCGGAGTTTATTGGATGGGCAAAGAATATGCAGAAAGCTTAAAGAAATATATGCAATATAGATATTACCATAAATATGTAAAAGCAGGAACAAAAAAGGCCTACCATGCTACTAAAGAAAGGACCAGAAATGTAAGGGCTAGAGCCAAAGAGAGGACAACAAGATTAAAAGAAAAAACTAAAGCAAGAATTAAAGGTAAATTAAAGAAAAAATGATTATTTAAGATCGTAAACTTCTTCTTCAACAACATTCTCTAAAAGTCTTTTTGCTTCTGAAGTGGTAGCTTTTCCATTACCATCCCCTAAAGCATCAGAAACACGACAAGCTTTCATATAATTCTCCCAAAATTTTGGAGACTCAAGGTCTACCTCCCCTTTTATGGTTATTATATCATTCTCACCTTCATTAGCTGCTTCCTTAATTCCAAGTTCAGCTTTTCCAGAGTAAACCAAAGCTAAAACAGTAATAGGCTTACTAGCTGTTTGACTAACCTTACAGTCTTTATATTTATATCGAACCGTTGATCTCGTATTAAATTGAGAATCAGAAAGTTCACGCTTTTGATATTCTGTAGTTGTAGCACAACCGCCTAAAGCCATTGAAGCTAATGTTAAATATCCTACTGCTTTCTTTCCCGCATTAACAAAGTAATCTATCATAGAAACATAAACCCAAACAATCTCTTTTTAAATATTTGTGTAATAGAGAAGATAGTTATTGTATTAAACCCATTTTTTTCCATTTTCTTTGATAGGTTCTATCCGAATATTCTCCATTCCTTGCTGCTTCATTCGCATTCCCACCAGAATTCTCAAAAGCTTGTTGAGCAACTTCTAACGAAAGAGGCGCTTTCTTTTCTGGAAAACTAACTCCTTTTCTAATTAGCGCTTTTTTAACTGTCCTCTTTCCTATACCTAATTCCTGAGAAGTCTTTCCAATCTTACAGCCACAACCATTAAAAGTAGCAAAAACTTCATTATCATCATACTGTTTCCACCTTCGTGAAGGCAAATCCATCAACTTACAATATTTAGTAACAGTATCAATATGAAAACCAGTATCTCTAACAACTTCTGCATAAATACCACCATTTTCAAGATGTGAAATTCTAATCTTCTCGCGATCTTCTAGAGGTAAAGATTGATCTAATCCTAAAGCAGGAAGTCCTTTTTTTTCTAGATGATTTTTAATATTTTTA
Organism: uncultured Methanosarcinales archaeon; assembly: GCA_964540325.1. Classification (GTDB taxonomy): domain Archaea; phylum Nanobdellota; class Nanobdellia; order Woesearchaeales; family GW2011-AR9; genus JABJOX01. The sequence continues at coordinate 1,767 of CAZIMI010000173.1, forward strand.
TAATTTTTCTTTAATCTACGTGAAACTTCTGCAACATTGCCTTTACAATCATGATAAGTTAAGATTGCTTCTTTGGTAACACTTTGGTCATAACCTGGATTACCAGGTTTTAGCGTAAATCCGGCAGCTTTAAGATATTTTGTTACAGTTTCTCTTTTATGGCCCACTTTCCGAGATATTCTGAGAGCATTAGCGATTCTTTTTCTTTGGTTACCAAAGGAAATTATTTTTATAACTTTCTCAATGGGAATTCCTTGGTTTACAGATCTCACTTCTTGGATAGCATCAAAAGCGACACCATATTTCCTAACTGTTGGTATTGACCAAGGCAAACATTTTGCTGCTGCTGTAGCATTTTTGTTGAAAGCTATAAAAGTATTATATATTTCCATTATCTCTTTTTCATTAGGTTGTTTTGAATTTAAGTTTTCAGGAATAACTACATCTAACAGTCCTGCTCTTGAAAGAGTTCGATAAAATCCCTCGTCAAAATTGAATAATTCTGTTCGCCCCATTCCTTTATAAACTTCTAAATTATCTAGATAGAAAGCTAAAAGTCCATTAGGATACCTCCTTTGACCAAACTCAATTTCTAATTCTCCATGAAACTTAACATCTTTTATTGGCCTGGGAGGAATTATTATTTGGCCTTTGTGTTTATATCTTGCCGCTAAACTATTTAATTTTTTTAATACCCAAGCAGACCTTCCCTCAATTCCTGCTGCAGAAATATCTAACATCACATTTCCATTTTGTTGTAAAGTTCTTTTTAAGAATTCTAAACTAACATTATCAAATTGGTCTTCTAACTGTGCAAATGCCTCTTCAACAGTAACATAATTTGGTTCCTCTTCAAATCTTGTAATTAAATTAGAAGGTTCGTAAGTTTCATCTGCAATAACTTCATGTTTAGTCTTTCTAGGATTCTCAAACGATGTTTCGTCAAATCTTACCTCTTTACCTTCACCCCATCTTCTTTGATAAACACTAACAACTTTATCAATGTAATTATACTGACTTTGGGGAGAAGTTAAACATTCTTTCTCAATTCCATCCTCAACAATTCTTAATACTTTCTTTTCCAGCACTTCAGGTAGTTCATAAGAACGGACAGTTGCATACACAAAATTTTCAGGTGTCATATCAGTTAAAGCCCTATTTTTGGGATTCTCTTTTCTTTATAAAGATTTATTTACTTCAGAACACAATTTCTCAGAAGTAGTAAGAAAATAATAAA
>CAZIMI010000174.1:0-2989 GCA_964540325.1 uncultured Methanosarcinales archaeon
CAGAATAAATCACTTCGTGTAAAGGATTTTTATTTTTATCAATATGTTCAATAAACTCTTTTATTCCGCCATCATATTTGAAAATATCTTGTTTATCTTTTTCACGTTCGTCAATCAAAGTTATTGCTACACCCTTATTCAAAAAAGCCAATTCTCTTAATCTTTTTGCTAGTACATCATAATGAAAAACTGTTTCTGTGAAAATTTCTGGGTCTGGTTTAAAACGAATAATTGTTCCAGTTTCATCAGTTTCGCCTTTAAGTTCCAGTTCTGTTAAAGGTTTACCCCGGCAATATTTTTGAAAATATTCTTTTCCGTCCCTTTTCACGCCAACTTTTAATTTGTATGATAAAGCGTTTACAACAGACATTCCTACTCCGTGTAAACCGCCAGAAACTTTATATGAAGACTTGTCAAATTTTCCGCCAGCATGAAGTTTGGTTAAAGCTACCTGAACAGCGGGAATTTTCAACTGCGGATGTAAATCAACAGGAATACCTCTTCCATTATCAATAACGCTTACCGAACCGTCAAGATGAATTGTAACAACTATTTTTGAACAGTGCCCAGCTAAAGCTTCGTCAATAGAATTGTCTACAATCTCATAAACCAAATGATGTAAACCTCTAACAGAAGTATCTCCAATATACATGCCCGGACGTTTTCTTACTGCTTGCAAACCTTCCAATACTTGAATCTGTGCTGCTCCGTACTTTGATTTAGGTGAATCTTCCACAGAAGGTTGTACTTGATCCTCAGAAGCTTGTTCTTCAACTACCGGTTCTTTAACTTGTTCCTCAGTAGCTTGACCTCCAGACTCTTTCTGTTCCTCTTCATTCTTCATATTGCTTTCACTAGATTGTTCTTCCTGAGAAGAATTCTCCTCTAAGTTTTCTTCCTGATTTTCGGTCTGATTTTCTTCCATTTTTACGTTAAAAATTAAGCTTTCCTAACACCAATTTATCGACGATAAAACTATAGAATTATGAGGATTTCGAGCTTTATAAAAGTATCGGTTTTTTAGGCCAAATTTCTGTCCTAAACCTCATCAGTCCGCCAGTGCGGTTTAACTTCAATATCTCCAGATTCATTTCTTCTAATAAAACCTTCCCAAGCAATCATCGCCCCTTGATCGCCAGCCAAACTCATAGGGACTTTAAAGAATTCTGCATCTCGTTCTTGACACATAATATCTAACATTTTACAGAACCGTTTATTTGCTCCAACACCGCCAACTAATAACAATTCTTTCTTATCAGTATGTGCCATTGCTCTTTCCACAACTTCTGTCAGCATCGCAAAACAAGTTTCCTGAATAGAAAAACAAAGATCTTCTTTAGTTATTGGTTTCTCTAATGATTCTTTTATTTTTTCAATTAGTTTTTTATTTTTTTCATCCTCAACATAAATTTCTTCTACAGATTTTCCTTGTTTCTTCAATAATTCTTTATGAGTTATATTTTTCTTCAACAACTGTTCAACCTTAGTTAAAACCCCAGAAAAAGAAACATCCATCCCTTTAATTGTATAAGGCAGTTCAACAAATTTTCCGGATTTAGCTAATTCTTCAATCTTAGCTCCAGCAGGAAATCCTAATCTCAATACGCGACCGAATTTATCTAACATATTTCCTAATCCCAAATCTAAAGTTTCTCCCACAACCCTATATTTCCCGTTTTCATAAACAATAATCTGTGTGTTCACACCAGAGACATATAAGTAACAAGGATCTTTCAACTTATTCCACACTTTACCAATAGAAAGATGGGCAGCACAATGATTAATTCCAACTAATTTCTTGCCATTATCATCAGCCCATTTCTTGGCAATGTGATAACCCGCCCATAATGCTGGATCTAAACCCGGGCCAGCAGAATAAGCGATAAACTCAATATCATTCCATTTTAAATCAGCTTCTCCCAGAGCCTGTTTTAAAACCTTCTCAGCCACTTTATTATGATGTTCAGCAATTTCATGCGGAATCATACCTTTATCAGGAGAGCTATAACTATCTACAGCATTAGCTAGTACTTTACCCTCATCGGTTACTATTCCTACACCGAAAGTATGTGCAGTACTTTCGATTCCCAATATGTTCATAGAAGAGTTGATTTAGATGATTATTTAAAAGATTATTGGGAGAAAATGTTGCTTACTTTTCAAAAATGAAAATGCCCTCGCTAAGAATATTTACTTTCCCGATAATTCTTCTATTGTTCCACCCAAATTTATTGTTAAGTTTTGAAGAAATTCTTGTGTTTTAGGAAATGCAACATCTGTTTCTACAAACAACTTGTGAAGTTTACGAACCAGCATACGAAGATCTTGGAGTGCTTGAATGAACTTTTTATCTCCATTAGATTTAAATTCAGCAACTAAAACTCGCTCAAATTCTTGAAACATTTTTTTAAGTCGAAGAATCCTAAAATTATCACTAGAGTACGTTCCTCTTCCCCCTTTACGAAGAGCTTCCATCCAATCGAGCTTTCCTCCTATTAAAGCTTCAATCTCATTGAGAAGAGCAAATTCTCTCTCTAATTTAGCTAATCCTCTTTTAGTAACATCAAGTAAAAACTTTCCTTTTCCAAATTCACCATAAAAATAATTATAACTTGCTTGTTCTTCCGCCAACAGAACTACCATCTTGAAAGATTTGTCTCGGTCAGCGAGATTAAACTTTTCATCTAATGTATAAAGCTCAAACAAAAGTTTAGCTAATCTTTCTCTCTTTTGCGTATTGCTTTTAAGTTCATTAGTTATACGTTCTATTTCAGATTTTGAGTTAAGCCCATATAATTGTCCATATAGAAGTTCTTCCAATTTACTACCTTCAATGGCAGCAAGTTTCCCTTCATAATCTACTTTTTGGACAGCTGCCGAAGCAACTTTTGATTTTACAGATGGTGGTTTTACATGTGCCGAACAAGCACTAGCAAGCAAACCTATTGCAACCATTAAAGCACGGTGCCGACGATTCCAAATCCACTCT
>CAZIMI010000175.1:0-2969 GCA_964540325.1 uncultured Methanosarcinales archaeon
CAAGAATTCTTGATTCTTAATGAAGTTGCTAGAGAAAAGTTTGTTTAAACTATATCTGGGTACATTACCATTAAAGCTTCTTCATCGCTTAATCCTGGAAACTGGTCACGTGCTTCGACTAACATGTCTGTTACCATTCTTACTGATTTATAATCATCATTATTATTGATTAAATTTACTTTCCTGTTAATCCGTTTAATCTCTTCTTCGCTTGTAGTACAGGAATAATCACTGCATAAACTTGGCCATAAAGATGGGCTTCTTTTAACTAAGTTACAATGTCCCTCTTCAATATTCAAATATACGCATGCACCAGTTACAGGATTGTTTCTTAACCTAAACTTTCCATCATCCCATTTAACTGCTCCTTCCGGAGCTAATAATGTTGCTTCTTGGTCAGTAATCTCTTTATCTTTGATATAGCAGCAAGCATTTTGACAGTACATGCTTAATCTTTCATTACACTTAATCATTTTATACTATTTTCCCTGCAAAAACGTTATGTTTATCTCGAGTAATCTTAACTTTAATTTTTTTATCTTTCTTAAAGCCACAGTTTGGAACAGATATAGATCTTTCTTTTGCAACTGCAATAACTGTGTTAGGAAATCTGTCAACAGACTTAATTGTTGCATTAACAACATCTCCCATTTGAAATGGCTTGTTTAACTCTTTTATTTTTTTGATTCCAAAATCTGTTGGAGATAATTTTTGTTTTAGTTCTGTCTTAGATTCTAAATCATTAATCATTTCATAAAATTCTTGCCAATCTTTTGCTCTGACTGGATTTCTGCCAGTTTTATAATTCAAGAAGTTTTGGATTCCAATTAAAGGATGTTTTTCTTCAGACTTGATTCCTAACTCTTTAACAAACTCTGTTATCTTTTCTAACTCCTTATCATTATATCCTGGAATATATACCGGAGCAATAAGAATCTTAATTTTTTTATCTACTGCATACTTAATCATTTCTAGTACATAATTTAAATTATATTTTGTTCCTGCAAGTTTCTCAGCCAACTCTTGATCCATAGCATCCAAAGAAACATTGAATCTTAGTTTGTCATTAAATTTAGATAAGTAATCTAACTGTGATTTTGTTACTAAAGTAAAATTTGTGTCCATAGAAATCACTGTTACTTGCTTGTTCTGATATAAATCTTCAATCAAAGGAATTAAGTCTGCATATAAGAAAGGTTCACCCTGTACTCCAATATGGATCTCTACAGGCTCTTTAACAATCTTAAGTAATTGTTCTAATTCTTCAACTAAATAATCTTTTTCAACAATAAAATCAGTTTTCTTTGATTGTTTTCCTTCTCCCACAGAACAATAAATACAGTTTAGATTACATGAAGTTATGGGTTTGATTTCAATCAAAGAAGTGTTTCTGTAAACGATTCCAAAAGAAACATTTCCGATTAAAGGAATGCCCGAATTTTGGTGGATATAGACTGCTTGATTATTATTGATTGAGTTTTTAAGATTGTCAAAATGGTTTGCTAATAAGTATGAGAATTTCATTTCTGCTTTCTCTTGATATGTGTCTGTAAATTCTAAAGTGTTTTTGTCAATTAGTTTGAAAGGGCCAATTTGATTTAATTCTTCTAAGGGGATTTTTGTGTAGAAGATGTCTAGAAGATTAACTTGTAGGTAATCTTCTTTAAGTACGAATGATAATGTTTTAAAGTTAAGTTCTGCCATATTAGTCTGATTTTAAAGTGGTTTTATAAATTTATTGTTGATTAGTGGTGACTCCACCTATGTTCTTAAGAAAAGATAAGCTTTTTAATAAGTTGCTCTTCTAGAAATTTGGGGTGGGTATGGACAATATAAAGATTACTTTAGAGACTTTGTACGATATTCTCAGAAATGAGAAGAAACGAGAGGATTTACAGAACCTAGAAGAAACTTTCTTTATTGATGTAATTAATTATATGCGGGAAAAGCAGACTTTCTTGGCAACAAAAAAAGATGATGATGATTTGTTTGCTTCCGGGGAAAAAGATAAGTTAGAGTATGAAATTAGAAGTATCAAACGCATTCTTAAAGAGATCTATGAGAAAAGAGAAAAGAAGATCTTAGATATTGCTTTGAATAGAAGTAGAACCGGTTCAGAGATAATTGATACTAGTGCAATGTTAAAAGAAGAAAAAGAATTTTACGGACAGATTCTGAAAATCATGGATGACTTTAGAAGAGGGATACTTTTGAATTTGTTTAAAGGAGAATTGCCAACACTGGTTCCACAAGTAAGTATGGAAAAGAAAGAAAGTGAAATTAAAGTAACAACAACTCCTTCTTTATCTAAGTTTGAAGAGAAAGAAGAAGTTAAAACAGAAGAAACATTACAAACACCAAAAGAAGACCCTGAACTGGAACCAAGTACTGCTACGCAACAAGCACCTTCAACAAACACAGTCCTCAATGAGGATGAAAAAACAGCAGATTTAAAGAAGGTAGAAAGTGAATCAAGTAATGGAACAACGGGGAATATAGAATCAAAAGAAGATAAAGAATCAATGAAGACTGAGGAAAGTCCTGCTCAAACTGAAACTACAGAAAGTAAAGAAGAATCTCAACCAGAAATGACTAAAATCAAAATGATTCGGGCGATGCCTAGATTTATTTGGAAAGACATGAAAGAATATGGTCCATATGAAATTAATGATGAAGTAGAAATATTTCCGGAAGTGGCAGAATTAATGGTTAGAAAAGGTCGAGCTGAGAAAGTTTAACGTTTCATACAAACTTGTCCTCTGCTGCACAACTCGCTGCAACCAAAGTTAAGAATAACATAATTTCTTTTATACAACATTCTGGCAATTACTTCTTTCAAAGCATAAGAATCTTTGTAATCCAGAATTGCTTGTAACTGTTCTTTAGAAAACTTATGTTCCGCAAAGAATTTTCGCACATAATTCATTTCATCACCTTTCATCTTTTCAAACTTTTTCCATTCTTGATGT
>CAZIMI010000176.1:0-2960 GCA_964540325.1 uncultured Methanosarcinales archaeon
GACGTTGAGTTTGATGTTGTTTACCAAAATAAAAGTTTTACTGTTGATTACCCTCAAATAAGTTATAATTTTCAGTACGAAATCAGTAACGGTAATTTTCAGTTTGCACCTTACTATTATCAAAAAGAAGAAGATAGTGTATTCTCTTTGACTGATGATGTTTATGATATGGATACGGACGAAACTGTTTACGATTCAGAAGGTAGAGAGATTATTGTTTCTTTCAGTGGCGATGAAATGAGTCGTGATGATACAAAACTATTTTGTATAGAAAGTGCCCAAGGAGACTGTTTTTATTGGGAAAATTTTACTAATCTTAGTGAAAAGTTTACTGGTGACATCTCTTATACCAGTACTCCCAAAAAAATTGGCGAATTTGATATTGTTAAAAACAATTATTTGGTTCTTTACGAAATGGAATATGATGGTAAAATTAAGTTAATTAACAACAATCCTGATGTAAACATTTATTTTTATGATCCTACCCAAACCATGACTTTAGATACAGAATTTGATGCAAAACAATTAGTAAATTATTTGGGTAACAAAATTTATGTCATGGCCGAATATAAAAATATTGAATCTACAGAAACTCAATCTAACAAAGTTGTTGACAAAATTAGATATTCTTGTTCTGAAGACGAATGTGTGATGCCTTTACCTGGCCATCCACCATACTCTTTAAAAAATCCAAACTCTGACTTGTACGAGCTCTTTTTTGTTAAAGGAAACAATCCTGAGAAGGACGAAATCCCTGTGGGGAAATTTCCAAAAACTTTCCAAGATTATGGTAATGTTAAAGTTAAAAGGATTTCTCAACAAGTAGTTTATCTTAACCCTGAAGCAAGTAACGAATCTGAAACAGTTTTAGAAAACGAAAATCGTGGCTTTTACGGTTGTCAAGCTGCTGAATATCTTGGAAAACATTTACCTGTTGACTTTGCTTATGAAATCTCACCTTATTGTTCAGTTAAAGGTAACTTGTTTTGTTCACCTTCCTTAACACATCAATCCGGGAAAGAAAAGTTCACTACCATTAACTCTTGGAGCCTGGAACCAATTGAAGAAGTTGGTTATCAAACTCCTGAACCTACTGAAGAAAACATTTCCAATTTTTATGATGATTTATTATTAGAACTGAAAACACAACATTTTGATGCTATTGAACGAAACTATTCGGCATCAGTACTTCCTGCTAGGAACGTTATTTCTAACGCAGAGTTCAGTGTTGCTGGGGATGAGTTACCGCACTGGGAACTAATAACTCCACAAGGAACAATTAAAAGTGATGAAAAGGAACAAACAGAAAATGTTGAAGATGAAACTGCGAAAAAGATGATCATTAATGCTGGTGAAACTTTACGTTCAGAAAGGATAGCAGTTGACAAAAATCTTGCCTTTTTCTTCTCAGCTAAATCTTCTCCAACTACAGAAATAACTTTAGTGGATAAGGATGGTAATTCTGAACTTGCAATATTGCCCAAATTTAACACTAAGAATGCATCTTACTTAATTATTGAATTTAAAGGTTCAGGCGAAGTTTTTCAACCAATGTTACAAAAAGTTGACGATTTAGGTACTACTGATTATTATTATAATGTTAACCATATTCAAAGATCTGCAATATCTTGTTGTCCAGAAAGTTATTGCTGGAACGGTTATGCTTGTGTTGAACCAATGCAGAGTTTAACTTCTCTTGCAGAACATATTGATGAAGGTCGTAATTATCGTTGTGTTAATGGTGAATGGAAATATCTTCCTGTCCAGTTTGATTGGAACCAGCAGGGTTGGGGTTTCTGTAGTAAACCCAATCAATGTTTCGTTTTAAGTTCATACTTAGGTGCAAGTGACGATTATGATGTTGATGACTTTTATGAAGGTAATTATCCTACTTGTATTAATGATTCCAATTACATCTTAGATCATTATTGTGAAAACGGTAACTGGACTAGTAGAACTAAATTTTTAACTGATAAACTTTTAGAAGTGGCAGAAAGTAACGAATATATTTTATACTGTTCACATTATAAAGAGACCCTCTTAAATACAGACGGTAAAGAAGTTTATATTGCTGGCGAAAGTCCTTATGCAGCAGAACAAACACAAGATGTTGGTGAAACTTTGTTAGGTAGTGCTGAACCAGAGACCGGTTTTACTTGTTTCCCTAGCCTTTCTGATCCGGAAGGAAAAAGACTTGTCCCAGAAAATGAAAACACTTGCATTAACAATGTTTGCGTTTTGAAATATAAAGAAAGTGGTAAATTCAAAACTGCTTTTGCTACGACTCTTAACAAAGAAATCACTTCAGAAGATTCTTTCCTAATAGCTTTAAATGTTGGTCAAGATCAACTTAACGAAGTTTGTCAAGCTACTACTAACGACAGTTTTGTTGCTTGCGATTTAAGCGCAACAGATTTGGACGGAGATTTATGGTATTCTCCCGGCCCGAACGCAATAATTTATGGTAAAGAGGGGATTCAAATATCACCAACTTTCTTTGGTAAAGTTGTTGACTGGTTTAAAGACCTTTTCGGAGGGGAAAGTGAACTTTCTGATGAAAAAAAGTTTATCACTGATGCTCAAAATGTTCGAGATGTGTACTTCTTGAAAAAAGGTGGTAAAACTGTTCGGGCAGTACAAGAATATGTAGGAAATCAGCAAACATTAATTGCAGAATATGAAAATTTTCAGACTCCTATTTGTGACTATATTAATAATATCCAATTACCACCGGAATTAGAAACAGAACTGTTAGAAATAATTTCTGAAATGGAAGATCTTAGTTGTACAGTTGATGGAACTAAACAGAAAGTTGAAATGGTCGGAGGGCTTGGTTATTTCTGGCCACAACTAACTGGTAAGTTAAGAGTAAATGAATAATAATAAGAAATAAAAAAAATAATTCTTTCTATTTTACTGTAACGTAAAACTTTTGAATGTTACCATAAGATTCATCATCT
>CAZIMI010000177.1:0-2958 GCA_964540325.1 uncultured Methanosarcinales archaeon
GCAAGGACAACCGTATTGTTAACTAAGTCACCAGAAACATTAATTTTAAAATTAGTATCATTTACAGTGAAACTACTAATATTATAATTATCAGTAGCATTCAAATCATACAAAAATTGTGTCTGGAATTCAAGAGAGCGATTACTAGGAAGATTATTGAAGTAAGGAGGAGTAGTATCATTAATATTTACAAAAAAGACAGTAGTATTACTATTATTGAAAGTATCATTAATAGTAATATTAACAGCAATAACACCAAAGTGCAAATTACTAACATTTGTTAAATGACCGCTACTATTTATCTTAAACTGATTGCTATCATTAACACGATAACTGCTAACATTATGATTATCAGTAGCATTCAAATCATACAAAAATAAACTACCGTATTGAACAGTTTGATTAGTGGGAGTATTAATGAAATAAGGAATAGTAGTATCTGTGATATTAACAAACAATACTGTGGAATTTGTATTGTTAAATGTATCATTGATACTTACATTAACCGCAATAACACCATAATGTAAATTACTAACATTTGTTAAAGCTCCGCTACTATTGATCTTAAACTGATTGCTATCATTGACAGTAAAACTACTGACGTTATAATTATCACTGCCATTTAAATCATAAAGAAACCGGGAGCCATACTCAACAGTTTGATTTGTGGGGGTATTGTTAAAGTAAGGAATAGTAGTATCAGTGATATTAATGAAAATAATTGTAGAATTTAGATTATTTGAAGTATCGTTCAAAGAGATATTAAGAGCAATCACACCATAATGCAAGTGACTAGAGTTACTAATCATACCACTGTCATTAATTCTAAACTGAGCAGTATCATTTACAGAATAATTGCCAACTCCAATATTGTCCGTTCCATTCACATCATAATTAAACTGGCGTGCGTACTGAGCAGTCTGGTTTGTAGGGGTCGGATCAAAGTAAGGTTTAGTGGTATCAGTTGCTTGCAAAGTATAATTACTAAAACCACTAACATTAGCAATAGCAATACCAGTTGTAGAATCATAACTAATATTACAAGTAATACCATCATCGCACCTAGTGCCATTTTTCAATAACCGAGGAGTAACAGAATAAGCCACACCTATAAACTTTATTTGAGCGGTATCGTTCAAACTGAAAACATTAACATTATTGATTAGTCCAATAGTACCATTCTCAATGTAAAGATTAGAAGAGTTAACATTCAAACTTACATTTGTAGTAATATTATCTTTATCCCACCTTATTTCACCCATTGTACTATTATAAACCAAGCTATTGTTAATAGTAATACCATGAGTATAGTCCTGAATAGAAAATTGCAGATTATTACTGAAATTATTATTCAAGAAAGTATTGTTATTAACACTTTCGAAAAGACGTACCCCAATAGACAAATCTGAAAAAGTATTATTTTCAATCCAACTATGGTTAAATCTCGTGCCAGCATTTTGGAAAAAAGTATAAATGCCATGAATACTAAAACTAAAGCGATTATTAACAATTCGTAAATTGGGTTGGTTGGGTAACAAACCAGTGCCTGAATGGCTAACAGTATTATTAGTTATATTTACATTAGTTCCAGAATTAATCTTAATCCCAACACCACCCAATAGTTCACAAGCAGTTCCACCACCAACAGAAGTACAATTAATATTTGTAATGGTGTTACTATCAATTTTTAAACCAGTAATTGCTAAAAGTTGAGCATTACCCAAATCCATAGCAAAAGGATTCTGGTTATCAAGACCGCGAATATGAGAAATATTATTTGCATAAATAACAGAACCATGAAGTTCTAAAGCAGTAGGAGCATCGGCTAAAAACCCCACAAAATTAATCCCATAAGGATTAACAACGGCAGCGCCAGTAATATTAGTAATAATATTATTAGAAATGTTTGCCTGAGTACAATTAGCAAAATTAATTCCCCCACCAGTATCACCAGATAAATTAACATGACCAACAGTAGTATTCCAAATAGTGGAATTATGGCTATGTTGGAAAGTAATACCATTACCAAAATTCTTAATGATACAATTCTTAACAGTAACATTACTATAAACATCACTATTAAAAATACCATTATCAGGAGCGCCACCATCGCCTTCAATTGTAAGGCCAGTACAATTAAGAACAATATTACTTGCACCAATGACAATCCCATTTCCGGTACAACCAGTTACGTTATTAACCAAAGAAGTATCTAAAGAGATAGTATCACCACAACCTATTTGATTTAAAAGCGTATAATTACTAAAACCACTAACATTAGCAGTCAGAATACCGTTAGTTGCATCATAACTAACATTACAAGTAACACCAGAATCGCACCTTGTACCATTTTTCAACAATTGAGGGGCAACAGAGTTAGGTAAACCCATAAACTTTATCTGAGCAGTATCATTCAAACTTAAAACATTGACGTGGTTAATTATTCCGATAGTACCATTCTCAATGTAAAGGTCAGATGAATTTACCCCCAAAGTAATATTTGTAGTGATATTATCTTTATCCCACCTGATTTCACCCATTGTACTATTATAAATCAAGCTATTGTTAATAGTAGTGCCATGAGTATAGTCCTGAATAGAAAATTGCAGATTATTACTAAAATTATTATTCAGGAAAGTGTTGTTATTAACACTCTCAGAAAGAAAAGCACCAACAACTAAGTTTTCAAAAGTGTTATTCTCAAGCCAACTATGGTTGAATCTCGTACCAACACCCTGGAAAAAAGTATTGATACCATAAGACCCACTACTGAAACGATTATTTATTATCCGTAAATTGGATTGATCGAGCAATAGGCCAGTACCCATATGACTAAAAGTATTATTTGTAATATTAACATTAGTCCCGGAATGAATCTTAATTCCAATAGCACCAACAAGTTGACAAGCAGTTCCACCACCAACAGAAGTACAATTAATATTTGTAATGGTGTTACTA
>CAZIMI010000178.1:0-2927 GCA_964540325.1 uncultured Methanosarcinales archaeon
CTGTTGGGCTTTGTTCTCCGGTTTTCCTATTTTCTGTTACACTAGTATTTTCTAACAATAAATCTAAAACTTTCTGATTAGCATTTATTAGATCCTTACTTGGAAAAGTAGTTAATCGTCTAGTTACTTCATCAATTTGATCAGGTTCTAAAAATGGATTGATCTTCTTTAATGCTTCTGAAAGTTTTTTAGGTAAAATTACTTGTGAGAAATTCTCTCTAAAACTTTGGTCTGGAGTTTGTTGTTTTTTGGAAATGGGACCATTTAGTTTAATAATATCCCAACCTAATTTTTCCAGAGTTTCTAGAAATGGATCTTCTACAAATTCTTTTTCATGAAGTGAATTAGTTGTCATTTTCTAATACCCATATTTTTTGGGATAATTTAAACAAAATATCTTGTCTTTCATCGATTGATTTCTTATTCCAAGAGTCAAATGTTTTTAATTCTTTGTTCATTCTATTAATTGAAGTGTCTTTTCCTACTACTTCTAATTTTGCAATAGACTTTGTCAAAATATATCCTGATTTAAGATATAATCCTTTCTTTTTTTCAAAAAAATCCCTTCCTGCAACAATATTAATTGGTTTTTCTAATAAAGTTAAATTTCCTAGTTTTAGTTTATAGTCATCATATTCTACATTTGGGTTTTCTTTTTCGAATTCTTCTTTAAGTTCTTTTGTGGGAGTATTTGGTAAAATATGTTCAATTTCTGCCTTAACAAACTCATTTAAAGATTCTGTTTCTTTACCATGCCATTGTTTATTTAAATATTGTTCAATTTTTGCCAATATGTACCTTAATCTATATTGTTGTAGTGAATTAAAATTAAAATTCATAAAATAATATTCAAAACTTTGTTCTTTCTTTTTTAGTTCAGGTTCAAAATTTTTAGATATAAATTTTATAAGTGCAGCTTTTTGGTTTGAAATAGTTTTGAGACTTATTTCTTTTAATTCATCTGCCCATTTAGAAAATTTTCTTTCGAACTCTTTAGTGGGTGTTTTTGTTAAAATATAATAGAATATTAAAATTTCCAAATTTTTACAAAAATATGTGAAATTTTCTTTACTCAAATCTTTAACAGATAATAACAAAATTAAATGCTGAGAAAAACTACCACTTAATTTTTTAATATTATCCAAGAATCTCATATCTGAACCATCCAAATATTTTCCTTGTGAAAATAATAAGTATGAATCTGCATTACTTTGTAAAATTTTAACAAATTCAAAAGGACTATCTTCGTAATCAACTTTCTTTGCATTATTTTTATTTGTTATCCAATCATATATCTCATCTTCTCTGATTATAGGTTCTCCTTTTCTGTTTTTTACTTCATAATTAGCCATTAAAAAATATCTTAAAAATCTTAATGCTTTTTGCTTGTTTTTTTCAAGTGGCTTTGTTATTTTTTCCCACTCCTTTCTTAATTTATCAAAGTCAGATTTTGAAACATTTCTGAAAAGTAAATTTTTTAATAAATCCATAGGATTTAATCCTACTCCTCTGTCATTAATTGTTTCAAATACTTTTAATGCGCCATGAATATTTGTTTCTATCTGAATAAATTTTACTTGATTAGATAAAAAACCATAAAACTGTTTTAGTTCTTCTTTATCCTTAAAATTATTTTCTAAGAAATTCAAAGAATAATTATATGCTAAAGAAAGTCTCAACAAAGATCCTTTTTGATCAGTTATATTTATTCTTCCTTTGCTATCTTTAAAATTTTCTTTATCATTTATTAGATTCTGAATAAAATCTTCTGCTTGTTCATATTTTAATTCTATTTTTGAAGAAGTAATTAAATTACCTTTTTTATCTGTATATGTATCACTCAATAATTGATTTAATTTATTAACATACTTGTGCTCGTTTTTTAAAACTTGTTTTAAAGCGGCAAATATTAGAAATAAGGAAGTAAGCCTTTGCTGCCCATCTATAACTTCATATAATTCTTTTTCTTTAGCAATTATGATTGTTCCAATAAAATATTCAGAATCTTCGTTCTTTTTCTCAAATTCTTCATAAATATCATCCAATAATTGATTTACATTTTTTTCTTCCCAAACATATTCTCTTTGATAATCTGGAACA
Source organism: uncultured Methanosarcinales archaeon (assembly GCA_964540325.1). Taxonomy (GTDB): domain Archaea; phylum Nanobdellota; class Nanobdellia; order Woesearchaeales; family GW2011-AR9; genus JABJOX01. The sequence goes on from CAZIMI010000178.1 coordinate 2,101, forward strand.
ATATAAAAACAATTTCTAAATGCTTCATCAATTCCATATTTAAAATTTTCAATTTTAGTCATTTTAAGCAACTGCCTCCTTAATCATATAAGTAACTTCTTTTTGTTTTTTTCCAGTAAGTAAATCTTGCATTAATCCTTCTTTAATAGATTTAAGTTTATTTAACTCTTGTTTTTCCTTTTGAATCTTTGATTTTATTGAAAATAATAGCTCATTTATTCTTTTTTGCTCATTTAATTCTCTTGGATAAGGAATTTGTGCTTTTCTTATTTGAGTCATTGTTAAACTAGGATTAGCAGTTGTTGCAGTAAATGATTTAAATTGATTTTGAACTTTGTCTGTTCTTAATATATTTTCAAGATAATAAGAATCAATTTTCTTGCCTGACACAATTTTAGCTATATTTGGTGCAAGATGATATTTGTTATCCTCATAAATTCTTACAATATCTCCAATATAAGCACCTATATAAGTAATCAATACATCTCCCTTAAAAATTTTAGAACGAGGTAATGAATCAGAAACCTTTTTAGAAATTCTTTTAATATTATTAAGAATTAGAGACTCATTCTTAATATTTAAAGCCCTTAGCGCAATAATTTCTCCATCATGGATATAATCAAAATATTTTGTAAATTCAAAACCTGCTAATTTGGTTACATAACATACTTCATTTATTGTTTTAACATCCCACTCTTTAGGAATTCTTCCAAGTTCTGAATCTTTAAACTCATGAGTTTCTTCACTTCTTAGATTCCCTTTTTCATCAATCCCTTTACTAAATAAATCCTGCATTAATCCTTTCTTGATTCTTTCATCTTTTGCAA
>CAZIMI010000179.1:0-2927 GCA_964540325.1 uncultured Methanosarcinales archaeon
TTGTTTCTGCTACTGTTGGCAAACCTTTAGAGAATGATTATAAATTTTTAGATTTTGATTATACTCAGGAAATTTTGGAAAACCATTATTTTACTTATGCCAATCCGGTTCAATTTGCTGGTTGTGACGAACATGAAAATTATTACCTTTGTAACAGAAGCATCTTTAATTATAATGATTACAAAAATTTGGGAGTGGATATGCAAAGTGAAGAATTGCATAACGGGGATCATGTTTATACTTTTACTCCTGCTTTATACACCATTGTCAATAAACCAATTCAATATTTTTTTCGTATTGCTAGACAAAATCGGGCTCCTGTATTAGATTATGTTAATCGTTCTCAATGTATAGGGGGAGGTTATGATTATTTGGTAATCAAAGATGAAGAATCATCTTTTGGAGAAATTAATATTAGTCTGTTTGCTTTAGACCCTGATGAAGATCAAGTAAATTTTAGTTTTGCAGATTATTCTCCAATCAATCCTACAGAAATCAATGAAAATGATTTTTATATTAGTAAAACTGATTTAAGTAATTTACCAGCAGGATTTTATAATTTGACTGCCAATTCTAGTGACGAGCACGATTTAAATGATTGGCAAACTGTAAGGATTTTGTTGGATAAACCAATGACTATGGACCTTTCTTTATCACACCCTTACAAAGATTTAGTTACTTTTTACGGCGGGGTTTATTTAGTTTCTAATGAAGATCCTGCTTTTGTAAACATTACTTTACCTGAAGGTTCTTTGAATGCTGTTCAGCAAGTAGTTATGAATTATTCAAATAAAGAAAATAGTGAATTTGTAGAAGGATATTTTACTTTAGAAAATAATAACCAAGAAAATTGTTTAAGTTTTCCTTTCCCGAGTGAACATCTTAATTGTAATCTTAACGATTACAAAGAAGAGGAACTTAATAATTGGAAAAAGTTGCTTGATGAAGATTTACCCTTTGGAAATTTTAAAGAAGCAACAGAATTTGGTTCACTTAATTTATCGTTATCTTCCAATTATTGCGAGAACATTAATAGTACTAAATCAGTAGTAATTCCCGTGGTGGTAAAACCTTGTTTGCCACATAAAAATCCGGAATTTCCTTTTGCTTACAATCCACAAGATAAATATCATCAATATCAGTTTGGTATTGACGAAAATAATAATAACCTAACTAATTTTAGCGATTTCAAAGGCCTGAACCCGAATGCAAACCCTTATGAATCAACTCATAGTTGTTGTTCCGGTCAGCCTGATCAACCTCCTGGTTGGAGATTAAAAAATGAATCAGATTTACCTTGTTTTGAAAATCCTGAAATTGGTTGTTATGGTTTAATTTTGGGGTACACATCATTATACAGAGGTTATCTTTTGGAAAAAGAAACAAGACTTTGTGATGGTATAAGGGGAAATACTTGTAGTGGCCCTTTGGTTGGAGAATTGTTTGATAACCAAAATACTTGTGGTGAAAATGGAGTTAATGGTTGTTCCGGTATTCATCAAGAATGTGAATTAGAAAAATCTTTTGCTTATCTTGATACAGATGATGATGAAAATTTTGATGCTTGGTGTCATGGAACAATGGGTTGTACAAAATTATGTTCGTTATCTAACGGAGATGAAGTTGTTGATATTAATGGGGTTACTAGTCCAAATGAATTTTTTAATGTCTATGCTCGAGCAAGGACAGCGGAGTCAGTTTCTGATGATGAATTTAAATGTGGTTGCAGCGGTAATGAAAATAAACCTTGTGACGCAGATTTTGATGGCCGTTTTTCTGGTGTTTGTAAAAGTGGCATTTGTGAAGGTGAAGAAGAAGAATGAAACTAAACAAAATTTTATTGGTTGTGATTTTAATTTTTTTTATTTCTAGTTTTGTTCAAGCAGAAAATGGTTGTTTTCTTTACCCGGAAAGTGTTTTTTATTGTACCAATTTAGATTTTAATAAAGCTAATGAAGAATGCTCATTAGCTGAAGATTGTCAGTTACAAGACACTTATTTTTCTGAGCAAGATTGTCAAAATGTTAACCAGTTTCCGCATTGTCAAAAAGTTTTTTGTAAAAGTTCTTGCACTGAAGAATATTTGGGTAAATGTAATGCGGGTGCAGTCCCTGAAAATGCAGAAACAGAATGGTGTTCAACTGGTTGTTGTCAATTTAATTTTTATGGAGACAGTTATTGTGATTATAAAAAAAATAAGTGGCTCTGTGAGGTAGAAGCAAAGAATAAAAATATTAACCAGTTTATTTTTGATAATCCACTCACACAACAACAATGTTTACAAAAATGTTCTCAACCTTTAAGTTCAAATATAAATGAAAATTTTGAAACTATTTCTGAACCCATAATTCTTCCAGAATTATTATCTGAGGTTAGTGTTGAGGAAGATGATGGTCCCGAGGTTATTGAAACTGTTGAAACTGATAGTCAACAAAAAGAAAAAGTTGAACTTCCTCAACTGGATTTAAGTCTTGGAAAAGTTTGGATGTTACTTGTTATTTTTGGAATTATTGGGTTTGTTATTTATCTTCATTACAAACAGAAAAGTTTAGTTAGTTCAAAAAAGAAGGCCCAACCTTCTCCCTCTTTAAAATCAAAAAAAGAAAATTTCTTTGAAGATAAACTTCACCCTGAACTTTATAAGTGGGGGAATTTCTTTTCTAACAATCCAGAAAAACAAAAAATAATTAAAAAAATTAAAGAAAAAAGGAAACATAAAACTAAAGAAAGAAAAAGGCAAGATTTTTTTATTGAGTTTGGGATGGATTATCCTAATCTTAAACCTAACGATTTCGAAAAATTAAAAAAATTAATTATCAAACAAAAATTTAAACAAAAAACTTTACCACCAAAAGAGATCAAAGCATTAGAGAAATTGGAAAAGTTAATTCGTCCCATGAGAAAAATTCCAGAAAAAGAAAAACAAT
>CAZIMI010000180.1:0-2882 GCA_964540325.1 uncultured Methanosarcinales archaeon
AAAGCTGCTTTTCGGGAAGCAATCATTAATTATTTTTGCCACAGAAATTTTTATCTTTATGTTTATTTGAATAATGCTGTATTTAAGGATAGGTTAGAAATCAGGAATCCTGGTTTGCTTTATGGTGGATTAACAATTGAGAGAATAAAAAAGGAGGAAGTTTCTGAAAGAAGAAACGAATTACTTGCTGAGATGTTCCACCAAATCCATTTCGTAGAAAGATGGGGTAGAGGCATTAGTCTAATTCTATCAAAAGAGCCAAAAACAGAATTTAAGGAAGTTGGAAGACAGTTTATTGTTAAATTCAAGAGGAAAATGCAAACCACAGAAACTACCCAAAAGACTACCCAAAAGACTACCCAAAAGATAATTTCTCTGATCAAAGAAAAACCAGAAATTACGAGAGAAGAATTAGCTAAGATTCTTAAGTTGAAAAAAGTTTATTTGATCCCTTTTGCAGAAGTGTTGAAAGATTTGACTACAAAATGTAATCATCGTGATTACTTTATCTTGTCTAAAATATTGATGTTTAAGACAGCTGAGTTAATTGCTGAAAAAGAAAAAGCTAAATATTTGATTACTGGCGAGAATTTAGCACAGGTTTCTAGTCAGACACTTAGCAATTTGAATGTAATTACTAAGAATTTGTCGTTAGAAATCTTTCGGCCGGTATTGACTTTTGATAAACAAGAAATAATTAATCTGGCTAAGAAGATTGGCACTTATGATATTTCTGCTGGACCAGAGATTTGTTGTTTATTAGGTCCGAAAAATCCTGCTACGAAAACTAATCATGAGAAAATTGCTACGGAGTTAGAGAAACTGGATTTGGATAAGATTATGCAAGAAAGTTTAAATAAAGCTGATGTACTAAAATTGTAATGGGGGGATTTAAAATGATTATATCTACTATGGAAAATGTTCCTGGAAGTTCTGTAAAAGAGATTCTGGGAGTTGTTAGGGGCAATACAATTAGGGCAAGACATGTTGGCAGGTTTAAAGACAATTGTTGGCGGAGAAATTAAATCTTATACTCAGATGATTTCTGCTGCTAGAGAGGAAGCTATTTCCAGAATGGTTGCTGAAGCTGAGAAGCTTGGAGCGGATGCAATCTTGATGGTTAGGTTTACAACTTCTGATGTTATGCCACAAGCGGCTGAAGTTCTGGCTTATGGGACTGCTGTGAAGTTGGGTTGATTTTTTCTGACTTTTTTGTCGCACAACCCACTGGTCAGGTGCGGGCAAACTATATAAACTAATTCTACTACTAGAAATAATGAAAAAGAGCTGACACAAAACTCTTAATAAAATTCTTTTGTTTAAGAAACTAAAAGAAATTTAATGAGTTTCGTTGGACTTGCTCTTTTTCTATAAACTCCAATTTTTAAGATTACGAAAAGATTGGAGGTAATAAAAATGAATTCAATTAACAAAGAAATAAATGTTCCAGAATGGGAGACCCATTGGTTTCAACTTAAAGATTCTTTCTTACTAGAATTGAAAGATAATTTATTGGAAGAACTAATTAACAAAGGAATGATTGATTCTGGAAACTTGAATAAACTTTCTAAAGAATTAGGTTTAAGTTGCCCGACATTTTACAATTTTATTAATAAAAAAAGTGTTAAGATGGTCTCTGTAATGAAACTTAAAAGATTATTGGATTATTTGGGTCTTGATTATCATTATGTTAGTGATAAAATAAAGATGACAAAAAAGGGAAGCGTAATCTCTATAAAGAATCCTAATTTTCCAATACATCTTAACAATAAAGATGGGGCTTATCTCCTAGGTTTAATTGTTTCTGATGGATGTATTTATATTGATAAAAAGTCAAGGAATCAAATAAGAACAAAATACGCTGCTGGAGATAAACAATCAGAAGAAATGTTTGTAAAGACAATAACTAATCTTTATGGAAATGTTCATGTACAGAGAGAGTTTGTCCGAAATTATGCAATTCTGAGAATTGGTACATCTATTATTGGGGAATCTCTTCTTAAAGTGGGAGCAATTCTCGGACATAAAGCAGCAAATGATGGCGAAGTTCCATGGTTGATTATGAAAGGAACTAAAGAATTAAAAGCAAATTATTTGAGAGCAGTATTTGATGACGAGTCTTCTGTTTACAAAGATAAAAAAAGAAATTGCGGTTACATTATTCTTACTCGTTATCGTCATATAAGTAATTTATCTAAGAAGCAAAAAGAGGAATTAAATAAATTAGATAAATTCATGTTTTCCCGTAAGTTCTCCACTGGACATATAACTAAATACATTACAGTGAAGAACGTATTAAAACTAATTAAAGATGAAGATTTAAAATGTCAGTTGAAGATTCCTCCTAAACTTTTACAAGGAGAAGCAAAGATTCTTGATGAACTTGGAATTGATAATAGATTTTTTGGGCGTTATTTAACTAAAACTCATTTGGGAAAATATAGTCTTTGTTTTGATTTATTCATAAATAAGAAGAATAGTCTTAAAAAATTTTATAAAGACATTGGCTTTTCTTTAGATTATAAACAAGAGAAACTTAAAAAAATAGTTGAGGTTGGATTGTGATTAAATTTTACAACACGTTAACACGTAAGAAAGAAACATTTAAACCAATAAATTCCAAACAAGTGGGCTTATATTGTTGCGGGCCAAACAAAGTTTCTCATTGAAATTTTGGGCATGCTGTCTACAATTTTGCGCACATCGGGAATTTACGTAGTTATATCTTTGAAGATGTTTTGAAAAGAGTTCTTTTATTTAATGATTTTAAAGTTAAACACGTGATCAATATTACCGATGTTGGTCATTTAACTTCTGATGCTGATGAAGGCGAAGATAAGATGTTGAAAGGCGCTAAACGCGAGAAAAAAACTGTTTGGGAA
>CAZIMI010000181.1:0-2860 GCA_964540325.1 uncultured Methanosarcinales archaeon
TTCTACCATCTTACCCCCTCATTTCCTATGGAAACGTTATGTTTAATAATTTTTCAACACACTTTTGTTGTTTATATTAATTCGATAATCATCGATTATATAAACAATTTGTAAATAGAAAGTATAAATCATTAACTATACTTTCATACCTCTATTGCAAGTGGAACTTCTATAAATACTTATCCCAATATCAAATAGTAGTAACTAACTGTTGTAATAATCTGTTAATAAAATACATCCATAACAATTTAACAATAAAGAGATCAAAAACAATCATTCTTTTTGTTAAATGTAATTAATAAAAAATCAATAATCAATTCACTATATATAATAATACAATTAAATAATATTTACATATTATATAAGAAAAATATTTTGTTGGTTTATTTATTTATTTTCAATATTGAAAACAATTATAATAATATAATATTTATAATATACTATTTACTAATTATAATAATAAATAATACATAATAAATAAAAAAAGTCTGATCACCCATAATAATTACATTTAACAACGAATACCCTTAATATTTTTAATGATCATTTTCTCCATCAGAAATCATCGTCTTTGGTAATAATTGATTATTATCGTCAATATATTTATTTTTCATGATACAACAAACTTAAACATTTTTTACAAAAACAATTCAAATTTTTTCATTTTTACAATCTCCATAAGAAACCAAGGGGTATCTGGCTTTACATATCATATAATATAATGTTTAAGAGTAGTAGGTATTTAGTTAAGCAGAGCAGCGAGTGGCGGTAAAAGTTTAATCATATTAAGACCTTACCAATGCTTCATGCGTCAAAGTTAAAATGTAGTGCCACTCTTGGCGGCTATGCTTAACTAACTAAATATGTAAGGTTAAAAGAAACTTTTAAATAACCTTTAATAATACTTGTAATATGGTTTTAGAATCTCTCTTCAATCCTTTTGCAGTTAAAAAACGTCCTTGGGAAATGTTTATTGCTGGTTTTCTATATTCTATAGTGGGATTAACTTTATCTTATTTGGTGTTCAGAGAAGTTTCAGGCTTGTTAACAGTGTTTTTAATTGTTTTAGCAACTTTACCTTTACTTTATACAACTATTAAAAATGAAGAAGAACTTGATCTTAAATTTGTGGGTGAATGGAAATTATTGAAAGAACATTCCAAAGTTTTGATTTTTTTAATCTTTTTATTTTTAGGAATCACTGCAGCTTTAACTTTAGCTTATGTTTTTTTACCAACAGAAATGGTTAGTACTATTTTCTCTTTACAAGAAAAAGCAATCGTTAATACAAATAATAATGTTCAAGGAAATATTACCCAATTAGGATTATTAACAAGAATTTTTTTAAATAATATTAAAGTTTTATTCTTTTGTATTATTTTTTCTTTTTTATATGGTACAGGGGCAATATTTATTCTTACTTGGAATGCTTCTGTTGTTGCTACTGCTATTGGTAATTTCTTTAAAACTGAATTAGCGCAAAGTGCTACTTTAATCGGTTTACCTTCAATTTCAACATATTTTGGTGCTGCCACTTTAAGCATTTTTCGTTATATGACTCATGGAATTTTAGAAATGGTATCATATTTTATTGCCGGACTTGCCGGTGGAATAATCTCCATTGCTTTAATTAAACATAATTTAAAAGAAGATCGCGTTTTAATTGATGCTTTAGATTTGATTTTGTTAAGTTTAGGTTTTTTAATAATTGCAGCAATAGTGGAAGTTTTTATTACCCCGTTGATGTTTTGAATTTACAACACTTTAACCTTCCCAGGCAGATTCTGAAAGATATCACCGTTCTCTAACATTTTTTCAATTAATTGTTCAGTTTCATTCAACGGTGATTTAGAAATTAATTCTTCAATTAGGACACCATCTCCGGTGTCAAGTTCTTTGATTAAATTGGTTAATTTTTGTACAGGCAGCAGTTCCGCTTCTTCAGAAACAGTTTCTTTTTCTTCTTCAATTTTTGTTTCATTCTCAGTTGTGATTTCTTCAACAGCAGTTTCTTTATTGTCTTTATCTTTAACAATTTCATCCGCAACTACTTCTTTTTTATCGTCGACAATTTCATTTTTTACTTCAATCAATCCTTTTAATTCCAAAGCCCTCATTTTTAACCATAACGGGTCAATTTTTTTCACAATTTCTGAAGACAAATATTTTTCCTGATTATAAATTCTCAATTTACCAATAATTAAAACTGCTGCTCCAATTTCTAGGTTTTCTAAAATTTCATTTTTTTCAAACGAACGTAAAGTGATTTTTGCTGTTCCATCATCAACAAGAATGTTGGTAATACTTCCCTGTTGTTCTTTACCAAGAATGATGGCCATTAAATTGCAGCGATAAATTTTAGTTCCAGACTTAGATAAAAGATAATTAGGAGTGTTTTCATCTTCTTGAATATAATCACCTGATAAAAGTTCTTTAATCGTTGTTTTCAAAGCGATTTGTCTTTCAAAATTTTTCGTTTCTTCCATTTTTAAAGTCTTTGAATAAATCCTCTTTTCGGTTCAAAAATATCTCCTGATCTACGCAATTTTTCTAAAATTTCTTCAACCTGTTCTTTTGCAATATTTTTTCCTTTTGCAGTTTCAATAATATTTTCTATCGGAATTATTTTTGCCCCCATTTGTTCTTCCAATGATCCAATTACTTCTTTAACTACACTAATACTACCTCTTTGGGTAGCAGTAATTCGGCTGCTAATTCTGTCAATATCAATCTTACCGGTATCTTTATCTTTAGCAATTTGGTTCAAACAATAATCTATTAATTCAATTGCTTTTTGGGCATCTTTTTTAGTTACAACTTTTGCTAATTTGAGTTTTGCTGATGCTTCTGATAATCTTAC
>CAZIMI010000182.1:0-2850 GCA_964540325.1 uncultured Methanosarcinales archaeon
CGTATCACTTAATACTTTTAAGATATAACTTATATTTAAATATGTCTCATTTTAGAAATATCATGCCAATTAATAAACTCAAAGAAAGCTTAAATCAATTGTACGATGGGGAACGTAGGAAAATATTGCATTCTGTAGAAGAATCAATAAAAAGAAATGATCCGAGAGGGTTAGAACAGTCAATTGGCAGAAGAAATGGTTTTTTCTGGGAATCAATGGTCAAACAAGTATTCAATCAACTTAAGAAAGAACAAACCCAGGGAATGATTATGTTTTCTGAATTTGTTGATTTGTTTGTTAATAATTATATTGATGACAATAAACTAGATGAAAATTGTTCAAAACACGCAAGAGCAATAGTAAAGAAATTCTTTGAGGTATCTGGAACAGAAAAGCAGGATTTGTGTGATTTTGTTTTCATTGAGAGTGAAGATAAGAAATACGCAATTGATACTAAATGGAGATTTATTTCTAATGATTCAAAAACCGTTAGACAAATTGCATTTTCGGCCATTCAATTAAAAGCACTAGGTTTTACCCCCGTACTTTTAATAAAAAGACCAAGATCCGAATCACTCAAATCCCCGATTGATAGGTTTGAAAAATCAGGTTGGGTAATTAAATCTGATGAATCTTCATTATCATTTATTAAAGAAAGTACTGGTTTTGATCTAAAAGAATGGATTGAAGATAAAGTTAATGTTTGGAATGATTTATCAAAATATCATCCAGAATTAATTAGATTCAATAAGTCGGAATCAAATTTTAAATTTTAATCTTTTCTTAAAACAATCATTCTATCGTATTTAATTTTTCCAGCAAAATCCACATTTCTTTTAACATTCAAAGAACGATTTTTTAAAATGATTTGAAATTGCTTCTCTTTTTTAAAACCAACAGACTCGGCAATCATACTCAAATAGATTGAAGTTGGAACTGGTACTTTTCTTATAGTATTATCTCCAACTACAATACAATATCTGCCCCCCTTTTTTAGAACTTTATACGCCTCTTCAAAATGTTTTTTCATATCTAAAAAATATTGGTAAGTTACTCTTGACCTTAATTGACTTTGTTGATTTGAATTACTTGAATCAAATATATCTTTAATTGTATCATCAATTTCTTTAATTCCAAAACTACCAACCTGAGAATATACCTTTTTTTGGATTCTTTCTGTTCCAATTTCAAAATTATACAAGTTTAACCTATCTTCGTCATCTTTAACAAGATCTAACCAATGAATTCTTAATCTATTCGCCCAAATGTAGTCCATTGCATTAATATAGGGAGGTGATGCTACAATTAAATCTACTTCTTTTATATCTTGAGGAATATTTAATTCTCTAGCATCATTACCAATTAACCGAGTACTATTGTTACCATTAATATCTTTGGAAAATGAAAACATATAATCAGAATATTCTCTAGCGAAAGAATCAAACATTTCTATCGTTTCTTTCTCAGTATATTGTTTAATCTCTCTCCAATCCTTTCGCCTAGCAGTCAGTATTTGACCGGGTGCAATATAAGAAGTTTTTCTTACGGTCATGGAAAAAGCCACTAAAAAGAAATTCTTTAGGTCTTCATTATTTAAGAGCATTATATGTTTCTTAATTTTTGATAAACCGCTTATGACATTCTCATTAAACCAAAATTCAACACCTTTAAAGTTAGGTTTGGTTATAGGCAAATTATCATTTAGTATATCATCCATTAAAGTTTTGAATGTACTCTGAAATACATCCTTATTAAGTTGGGTTGATTTAACTTTACTTACTAATCTTGCGTATGGATTATAGTCAATTCCCAAGCAATTCCTTTTAAGCTTCAATGCTTCAATAAAAGTAGTTCCACCACCAATAAATGGATCTAAAATAGTATCATTTTCTTTAGAATATTTTTTGATCGCCCATCTTGGCAATTCAGGAATGTATTTACAGGGGTATAATGCTATATTATGTGCTGTCTTCTTTTTTTCTCTAATAATGCTTAAGTATGCATTGTCCTCAACATCTTCAGGAATATCACCATAAACTTTTTTTAGAATAACTTCTGCCCCATGGTCATGGTTTTTTTCATGTTTATATTCTAACTTAATTTCTTGTGAGAAGCTACTTAAGCTTTGTTGCACCATCTTTTAAACACCCCAATGATTTCCTACCTTTTTCGGTGATGGAAATAAAATTATAATTTCTACCTTCAACCAATTTTTGCTCAACATTAATTAATTGAAATTTTTCTAAAAATTCACAATTTCTTTTTACTGAATTATAATTAACAGCACCTATTCTTTTCCTGAGCCCATTTAATGAAAGCTCATGGTTGCTTTTATTAAGCATCTTAAGTATATTAATCTTAATTTCATCGCTTTCCAATAAAGTCATATAGTTATAAATAGCCATTTTGTTTAAATATATGTTATATCCATATTGTACTGGGCAGAACAAGTATATAAATATTCTTATTATTCAATATATTTATTCAACTCATCAACAATCCAAACCATTCCTTCTGTATCCAACCCACAGTAATTAAGTAGATTTTCTCTTAATTTTTTATCTTTGGTTTTATCTTTGATGAAATTGTTAAAATATTCTATTGAAGCATCTCCACCATTATTAATTTCTAGGTTTTCATATCCTTTGCCAGTAATAGCTGGAAGAACTTTCTTAATTGAATATCTGCCTTTTTGAGTTGGACAATAATAATGGAAATTTTGAAATGGAACAGCTAAATCAACTATACGACCAAGAACTTTATTGATCCATTCAGCGTGTTCAGGAAAATCTTCCGCTAATAATTTGAAAACTCCATTTTCAAAACTTTTGTTGAAAACAACAACTGAAC
>CAZIMI010000183.1:0-2848 GCA_964540325.1 uncultured Methanosarcinales archaeon
ATTTTGACTACTATTTAGTTAATAAAATAACATTTTCCAACAACTAAGATAACAACGAATTTTCGGCTGACCCAGAACTTCTCCATTCGGTCGACTGCACTGCACTCTCACCTACAACCCGGTTCGCTTAATCTAAATTACACAAAAAAAATATAAAAACATTTATAAACAATTTTCCCCAAAATTAATTTATGTTCATAGGAATATATCTAGCCTTAGTTTTAAGTATTTTTCACTTTGTTAGCGAAGTCTTTGTAAAATTCACAAGAAAATATATTTCAAAATTAATGAGTCTAGCTGCAGGAATTCTACTATCAATTATCTTCATAGAAATGCTTCCAAAATTCGCAAAACTAACTCTAGAAACAAATTATGTATTATTCATACTACCACTAATGGGCTTTGCAGCATTTCACTCAATAAGAGCATACAATTTTAAACATATCCAAACAAAAAAAGAATTAAAATCAAGATTCAGAAAAAATCATATTTTAGCTTTCTTTATGGAACACTTCATCCTGGGTTTCGTTTTAACATTAACTTTTAAAGACCCCGTGGTTTCTATCTTACTATTCTTACCTTTCATATTACTAACAATCTCATCATCTATTTTACTTAAGATAATAGACAAAACATCTAAAAGCAGTACAACAAAACTCATATTAGGCTCATCTACAATATTAGGAGCAATAGTTGGAACTTTATTCTCATTTAGTAATATGTTATACATAGGTTCATTCGGATATGTCTTAGGTTCGTTAATATACATAGTTTCAAGAGATATAATGCCAATGGAAGAAAAAAAAGAAAGTTTGTTATTTTTCGCAATTGGCTTAATTATAACATCTGTCCTACTTTTAGTTAAGGGAATAATATCATGAAAAAATTAATTGCTTCAATATTCTTAGTAATATTTATCATCCTAACAACTCTCAATATTATCTTTTTCATAGAAATAACTCAAAATAAAGATTTAAAAGAATTTTATCTTGGAAACGAACTTCCGGATAATTATTCAGAAAAAGAAAAAATACACTTACAGGAAGTGAAAGCATTAACAAACTTATCTTTATTACTAAATTTAATCTCTTTAGGTATAGTCTTATCATTAAAAAACCCAAATATCAAAAAAACTGGAAACTCTTTAATTATAATTTCCATATTACTTTTCATAGGAGCACTATCTTTCCAAACTTTTTTTAGACACTTTCACTTATTATTTTTTAATTCAAATAACTGGTTATTGCCTAGTAGTTCTACATTAATCCAAACTTATCCTTTGGATTTTTTTAGAAATAGATTTCTTATTTTTATCTTAATTATCGGGTTTGTTTTGAGTAGCTATAGACTGACCTTGAAAAGATTTCTTCAAAAACCACAAAGAAAGAGCTAGCCATATAATAGCTCCAATAATAACACCAATTATATAAACAAATTTCTCCACCATAACAAAAAATTAAAAAAGAAGTATTTAAAGATTGCTATTTAAAAATTAATCTTTATCCACTTTAAAATATCTAGGAATAACTAAACTCCATTTAGTCTCCCCTTCTGGGGTAACTAACCTATTAATAAGTCCTAATTGGAAAATATCATTTTCTTCTACACTAGATAAATCCTCTAAGTTAGCAGTATTAAAAAGTCCAACCTGTATATTATCCACGCTAGGTCCCTTTATACTATCTTTATGGCTGACTAGCCTATTACCCAAACCAATTTGCAGAGCACAAAGAACATCATCAGCATCAACTTGATTATATCCTCCTAACTGCACGCCATTAAAATATTGACCACTTTCAACATTTCCTAAGGCAATATCTAAACCTCCTATTCTCGAACTATCAACACTATTATTAACTACCCCAACTCTTAATCCAGTATATTCTGCATTATCTCCGAGTACATTTACTAAACCTAAAGATCCCCCCCTCATTTTAGAATCTGAATCATAAGCAGTAAAACCGGCAACACTGATGCCTGTTGATACTCCTTCTGATGTTCCTGCAACAAAAGACCCAGAATCTATCCCATAAAATGTTCCAGAGTTTATGGAAGCTATTCCAGAAAAACCAACGCCATAAAACTCTCCTTTTTTCAAAGATGCAAACGATACATTTCCACCGAAAAATCTAGAATTTTCATCATAATCATTAACGGCCCCTACAACAACTCCGCCAGAAGTTCCCACTTTCTCATTAAGAAGAGGTACAAAATCCCCACTATTATTACAAGTAACTCCAAAAAAAGCAGGAATCGCCAAAATTTTTAACGTATTTTTTAACCATTTCTTCATTTTATTCATCTCCATCAAAACCCCAATTTAAAATAGGACTATACTTCTTCTTTCCATCAACTTCTATTCCATTTATTAAACCTAATTGAACACAATTTCCTGCCTTAGCTTCATTATAAAGAATAGATGCCTGTAACCCATTAACAACTCCATGTCCCTTGGGTTCATTTTTTCCTTCTCCCGAGAGATTACACATTAATGAAAATTCCAATCCATTCGTTGTTCCTTTAGATCCATGAGCGAAACTTAGATTTGCACCATTCACAGTTCCACTCTTATTAAGAGACATAATAGAAAAACTAGGCCCATAAAACTTAGATCCCTCAGTAAATTCAGTAAAAACACCTACACAAATTCCTCCTGTTGTTCCAGTTTTCTTAGTATAAAAAGGTGGAAATCCTCCATCATTACCAGACCATGTTCCAACAACAGTTGCAAGTGCCAATGCACCAATAATTGATTTTCTTAATTTTCCCATTAATCATCATCTCCTAAATAGTAGTAAAAGGGGAAACTAAGAACTATTTAAAAACCTTCCTATTTCAATTTCCTAAT
>CAZIMI010000184.1:0-2844 GCA_964540325.1 uncultured Methanosarcinales archaeon
ATTCTACCCTAACCTGCACGAGCTGTGGGTTGCCTCATCTCAGTTGCCACCCATTTGAAACTTCGGTTAATCGCGATGTTAGTTTCAATTGTGTTTAAGTTCTTTAAAATGATGGGGGAGTCCCGGTCGTTCCGACATTTAGTTTTTACTTCGTAAAAGAATTTAATTATTAGGTAGGGCAATTTCTAAAAAAATACATTGGGGGTCGCTTAAAAAAGAAAAAAATTATGGTTGGTCTCCGGGTTCAACGTAATATCTCTTCTTAACTGCATTGGCAAATTCTGCATCGGTTATCAACCCATAATCAGCAGGATCCAATCCTCTCTCAAACAACATAAATCTCTTATTTCCACCAGGTCCAGATGGATAATATCCATTATTATCTCTTCCAGTTAATTTATTTGCAGTAGGATCAACAACAACCCAAGCAGCTTTCTCTGGCATATAAACTTCAGAAAAGAAATGTCCTGCTTTACTCGGATTCCATGTGTTAGCCCAAACCATTTCTGCAACCCATTTTTCACTTAAAGTCTCTGTAACTGTTGCTGAAATCCCTTTTGCACGAGCTAATGCTGCAAAAACAATTGTATAATCTGTGCAACCGCTTAAACATTTTCGTTTGATTAATTCATCAGCAGAAAGAGCATCTCTGTGGTTGTTACAAGTTCCAACTTGAAGAGCTGAGTGCTCCCATTCCATAATGTTTTTGACAGTATCTTCCGTTGTTGCTCCATCTGCGATTAGGTTAGCATTTGCTTGAACAATGTTTGTAACTTCAGTTAATGGACCTTCTTGCAAATAAAATAAATGTAAATTTGCCTCTTTAGAATCTACAATGCCCCATGATTTTAATTTATTGTATGGCTGAAGAGATTTTGTGGGGAATGGTGCTAAATTTCCAGGATAGTTTAATGTTTTCCCTGCAGTAGGTATTTTTGCATAATAATCAGTAAATTCAGCTTTCTTGGACAATTTTTTCAGATCAAAAGCCTCAATATAACCATCTTTCTTAACTTCTATTTGTTTTGGTTGGATTTTGTATACGCCTCTAGAAAACCGAAATGCCTCTCCAACTAGATTGCCTTGTTCATTAACAACTTCTATTGATTCTTCATTTGCTTCTTCAACATTACAACCCACTAAAAATATAGAAATAAACAAAATACCCAACAACATTAAACTAATTTTTTTCATCTTTTACACCTCTTATTTATTTGATTTCCCAATAACCTTCTTTTCTTCCACCAACTCTCTTAACTAATCCTTCTTCTTTAAGTTTCTTAATATTATCTCTGATTTTCCTTGAAGAAATTCCCACGATTTTAGCTAATTCCTCAGAAGTTATTTTTGGATTTTTCCTAATCTCAGAGATAATTTTCTCCTGATTTTTGGTTAATCCTTTTAGGACCTCTTTTAGGACTCTTTTAGGACCCTCTGCCTTCCTATAAAAAATCACTAAAAATCCACTTTTGAGCTTCTTAAACTCAACTTTAACATTTTCTTCCTTACAGGCGTCATGAATTCTCTTAATTCCAGAACCCCAACGCTCAATGTCTTTGCTCAGATACAAAGTATTTGCAATTAATGGATTTCTCAGAATTGATCTTTCAGTTCCAGTAAAGAAATCTTTAGGGTCATACCCTTCTGGAAATAATCCAGGATTGTAAATCTCTACTCTATCTTTGAAAATGGCAACCTCATTCCCTTTTCTGTTTTCATAATCACGATGACAAAGAGAGTTTACCAATGCCTCTGTAATTGCTCTTACTGGAATTTCTGGAATTTCTTTCCTTACTCTTTCTTTCAATTCTGCCCGCCAATTGATATGCTCTTTAATGTAAGATTCAGATTGTTCTAAAAGATTAAAGATATTTCCTTTGAATTGTTTAATGTCAAGAAAGGTCAGTTTATCTGTTCCAGCAAAAACAGCAGCCTGAACTTCAAGAGAATTTTTATCACAAAACAAGACTTCTGCAGCTTTAAGTAATTTGTCTCCTTTTAATAACTCCAGTTTATTCAAGATTGCTTTAACGTTAGTAAATTTGAAATTAATCCTCTTGGCTGTGTTTGCTCTGTCAATAAAACCCCTTAACACTTTTTCGTTTACGTCTTTAATTGTTCTTTTGGAAATCCCTTCTTCCCAAAAAGTCTTATTTCTCCTTAGAATTAATTTTTCTAATTCCTGAGAACTGAGTTTCTTATCTTCATCGCCTACTCTGATATAAGCACGACCAAAAGCGTAATAGGGAATATTATCTCCAGAAAATTGAACCTGAACGCATTTCTTTCCTTCCAAAACAACTTCCTTAATTTTAGGAAAAATCTTTGGCTCAATATTATCAGAAATTGATTTAGAAATATCCCTAATAGTCTTTTCTGTAACTGTCTGACCAATTACTTCGCCATTATTTCTGACACCAAAATAAAGCTCTCCTTTCTGATGTTTATTGAGAATAGAAACTATTGAAATTATCCCTTCCTTCAACTCTGAAGTAGACTTCTTCAATTCTAAAAATTCAGATTCTTTCATGTAATCAACCCTTTTTATTAACAATAAACGTACAACATTAAAAAGATTACTATTCTTAAAGCGACCCCCCTAATTCTTTAACAACATAGCACTTCGTGCAGGATAAAATAGAAATTGCCCTTAATTCTTGTTCTTGAGGTATCGCTGAAGCTCTTCTAATGGAACGGGACTCCCCAGTCCTTCGGACAGTATGTCTCGGCTTCGCCTCGGATTAATAGGAACTTAAACACAACTTTTCGGACGAAATTTTCCCACACTGCGTATGGGAAAAGAAACTAACAGGAATTATCAGGAAAATTCGGTCGGCTTCGCCT
>CAZIMI010000185.1:0-2837 GCA_964540325.1 uncultured Methanosarcinales archaeon
TGCCTAAACCTTGGGTTACACAAAATAATCTAAAGAAAGGCGATTTAATTTATATTGAAGAAAGCGGAAATAATTTAGTTTTGAGTAAGAAAGAATCTACTGAAAAGAAAGAAGACTTAAAAAAAATAATCAATATTGATCAAAAGACACCTAACTGGATTTGGAGAGAAGTTTGCAGCGGTTATATTCTTAATAATCATGAGATTGTTCTTAAAGGTAGTGAAATTAAAAATAAAGTCAAAGAATTACAAAACGTTGTCCAAAACTTAATTGCTCTTGAAATCATGGAACAGACCTCAGATACTATTGTTGCTAAAGATTTTCTCGATATGGATAATGTTTCTTTATTGGAACTAATCAAAAAGATGGATGTTGTCACTAGGACAATGATAAATGAAAGTTGTCAAGTTTTTGTGGATTGTAATTATGATAGTATTAATGAAAGAGATAAAGATGTTAATCGTCTTTATTTTCTACTTTATCGGGCAGCATTATTTAATTTGGAAAATCCTACTAAAGCGATGAAAAACTTTAAATTAACTCCAAGGGTGATGATAAGAAGTTTATTTATGGGATTTTATATTGAGATTATTGCTGACGAAGTTAGAAGAACTATACGTTATGCACGTATGATTGAAGGCCATTCTGAAATTCAAGAACAAATCAGATCATTTTTGAATAACATACGTGATTACTATGTTGATACCATGAAAGCTTTTTACAAGAATGACCTTGATTCTGCTTTTAAACTTTCTGATTCAAAGATAAATTATGAAAAAGATTTAGATAAGATGGAGACAGAAGTGCAAAAAGTGAAACATTTGAATCGAGTTGTTAATCGATTACAAAGATTAGTAATTAATATTCATAATTTAGGAAGAGTTATTTACACCTTGGAGTAACTATCTCACAATAGTGAATAGCAGAAAGTTTATAAAGTAAAGCAGATTTTTTTTCTTTAATGTCAGCTAGTAGAAGAAAAAAAGGCAAGTTGAGTAGAAAAAGTAAAAAAAAACGTAGGCTAGTTAGAAATTGGAGTAATAAAAAGTTCAAAAAAGAAATAAACGATTCATTAGAAGAATTTACTCCTAATTTTCAGTTAGATTTTGCTAAAAATAATCGAAGAACTAACCATGCTCAGTTAATTGATCTTGTTTTAAGAGAGGATGATTTAGAATTTCCTGCAGTGGCAAAGAGATATTTACATATGGGACGTCCATCTGGAAAATATCATAAACTGTTTAATACTCCTAATTCTTTACAAAGTAGAGAAAGTCGAAATTTAAAGTTAATCAGGGGTATTGTTGGTTCTGAGCTTGTACCTAATTTATATCTATCTAACGAATTAAATAATATTAGTGTTATAGAACGTATTTGTGGGGAAAGTTCTTGGGTAAAACTGGTCAATATTGTTAAACAACTAAAAGATAAACCGGTCAATAAACGTTTATATGAAGAAATAAAAACTACTTTGTATGAGTTTGTTGGAGGAGTGGCGTGTTTTGTTGGTTCTGTTAATGCTCATCATGAAGATTTTCATCGGAAATATGCTCCCTATTTTAGAGAAGCAGGAGAATTTTCTTCAGCTAACTTACAAATATTTATAGAAAATGTTCACAAATTAATGCCTGAAAAAAAGAGTACTTCTCGTGTTGATGATTTAGTGGAAGAATTGTGGAAATTGAAGAAGAAAGCATTTCATGACAGAAAGGTGTTTGTTCATGGTGATTTTCATGCTAATCACCTAATTATTCCTGATGAAGATGTAGATAAAGATAATCCTGTTACTATTGATTTGGAAACTTTTCATATTAATTATGAGTCTACTGATTTAGGTTCTGCTTTAGTTATCCATCCTATTGGTAATAATTATATCATTAGAAGTGGTGAGTTTTCTAATCTTATTAACAGATATTTGGCCCTTGAACATGCCTGTGAAAAAAAGGATACTGAAGCAATAGAAATGCTTCAACAAGCAAAGAATGGCGAATTTGCTGAATATCTTCTTGCCGAAACCAAATTGTGTAAAGAAGCATATAATAACTTTTTATTGGGGGTTTTTGCTAATGCCATGGTAAAACAATTACAACTTCCAATGATTTATCATAGGAGAAAAAAGAGGGGTGGTATAGAAAAAGATATGGAAAACATCAAAGAAAGAAAAAAGAATGATGCTGGTTACTTACACACTTTATTTTTAGAATTATTGGGTATGGACACTATCTTCAAAGATTGTACTGCTCCTGACCAATTTAGAGAATACTTTTATACTTTGGGTCAAATTGCTGAAGAGGTTGAGTATCTTAAGTTTCATGAAGGGTTTTTAGATGGGATTAAAAATGGTTCTGTTTCAGCTGAAATTATTGAAGGGCACCCTTACTTAAATAGTGATGGTAAATAAATATGGATGAAAATAAAACTATAAAAATTAATAATTTTCATTCTTATAATTTAAAAGATTTACCTAAAGGCTGCCAATTCTGTGTTCGAGGAGAGAAATTAGTTTTGTTTGTAACTGGTTTATGTCCTAGAAAATGTTATTTCTGTCCTGTTTCTTCTGAGAAGTATGGTAAAGATGTTGCTTTTGCAAATGAACGAAGAGTTTTCTCATCTGAGGATGTGATTAAAGAAGCAGAACTGATGAAAGCAAAAGGGGCAGGTATTACGGGCGGTGATCCTTTAGCAAAAGTAGATAGAACTGTTCGTTATATTGCTAAGTTGAAAGGAAAGTTTGGTAAACATTTTCATGTACACCTTTACACCTCTTTAAGATTGGTCAATGATGATACTTTGCAAAAACTATTTGCAGTTGGTTTAGATGAGATTAGATTTCATTT
>CAZIMI010000186.1:0-2830 GCA_964540325.1 uncultured Methanosarcinales archaeon
TGACTCAATAATTGATTATGAAACAATTGAAGCAAAATTGAATGAATAAATTTGAAGAGATTAAACATGACAGAAATACCTCCAAACCCTCATCTCGATGAATTCTTACAGAACACATTAGCTGTCAAGAGAGAGGTTGAGCAAGATTCTGAATTGATGGAAGAGATTAGAGAAAGTCTTAGTCAATGGGTTATAGCTTGCAGGTATAAACGTTTGGTTCCAAACAGATATGGAATTAAAGGAAGAAGTACATTTGCACAAATTGAAGTAGCTGTTAATGCAGACCTGTACAGACCAGATTTACATATCTCACCATTTTGCTTGATTCTTGAGGACCGTTTTAATGCTGCTTACTTAACAAAAGATTTTAGCGGTGAGTCTTGCAATTTATGTGATGCAGAGGCAGGTAGAAATGAAGAAGAAGCTCTTGCGTTTCCTCCTATATCTGATGCAGTGGATTATATGATCTCAAGAGGCTACGGAACACACAAAAATGATGATGAACATACTCTAGATGACCCTGAAACAATAAAAATACTCAGGAAAAGTAGGATTAACTACTTCATGAACTTATTCTTGTTTGATCCTGAAACAAAAGAATGGGCAATGCACGACTTAGAATGCAATTCTTTAAGGACTTTTGAAGAGATAGTTGAAGGAGCAGATAATAGAGGAGGAAGATTCTCAAGACTTCATGATATATGGAAAGTGTTGAGTTCTGATAGATATAGATTGGATTTAAATGGTGAGGAGAAATGATTGATCAATACCTAGCCAATCCTGCATTATTAAAAGGACAACCAAAGAAAACAATTGCTGACTATGTAGAACAAAATGGGATCTTAGTTCCCAGAAGATTTGAGTCTTTGGAAGAAGCACGTCAATCAGGGTTGCCTATAATTGCCAGAAGCGAACATCCGCAGGATTATGATGGGGCTTCTGGATTGTTTTTGAGTCCAAGGTTTCCTGAGCATGACCATGCGTTTAGATGGGATGAAGATTTTAATGAATTTTTTGATTCTGTACTAGATTATAAGCGTGACTCATCAGAAGGAGAAGGTGACTCAAAGGTAAAGATAAAAGAATTTTGTAAAATATTACAAATTAACTATGATAAATTTGTGGGACAGTTAGATTATTCTTTTTGGGAAATGATTCATGGAACTGAGGTCAATATCACTGCTGATTCTGCAATTAAAGATAGATATCATATCACTACTCGTACACGTAATACAGGGTCTATATATCATTGGCTTCATACATTTAGTACTGTAGAAGATAAATCTTTGGTAAGACATGGCCATATATCGCTACTTGAAACTGGACTTTCTCTAAGAATAATAAACAATTTTGATGCAATTATAAATCTATACGAAAAAATCAGAGGTCTCGACAGGTTTAATTCTAATCATTGTCCAACTATGGAATTCTTGGCAGCAGATGATAATGATAAAATTACTAATTATTTCTTACAGTATCATCGAACAAGAGATTTTAAAGCTGCGGATTTTGAATTAGAGCGATTTTCCCCTTTAGGAACAGCAGAATTTAGAGATGTAAGAGGAAGCACATTAAAAGGTGGAATTGAATGTAAAGTTGTAATACTTTATGCTGCTGATGTTGCGTTAGAGGATAATTTCGGACCAGGTAAAAAATGGAGTTGGTGTGTTCCAGACCAAGAAGAAGGAGCTATTGAAGCACCAATTACTTATAAGCTAATGGATGAGATCATGAGCAAAAGAAGAAATTTACAAATATTAGAGACTCACTTTCCAAGCTTTGCATCAGGACATGAGTTAAGATCATTATGGGTCAAGCCAAAAATATCTATAGTCAGTCACAGAGAAATAGTAAATACTCTTTATTTATCTGATAATGAAATGAGTGATGCATTTGAAAAAGCAAGAGAAACAGGAGAGAACCAATACATTAATCTTCATGTTGAATGTGATGGAAGGAAAGCTTTTGTGAAAAGGATTTAGGAAACAAAAATGACAGAAAAGAAATACCATATTCTTGAACCCTGGCGGCCGTTGAAAAAAGATGAATTGTTTAAATCAGCCCCAAAAATATGGTTTAAAGAAGGATGGACACTAAAAGTAGATAATTCTATAAGTCTTAATTATGTTCGACACAGAGATGATCATGATAATTATAAAGGAGAACAGATATGTACAGTTTTTGGATTAAAAAAAGAAGGGAGAAAAAAGCCATTAGCACTAGCAAATATGGTTAGAGGTGGTTTAATTCAAGCATCAAGCTTGATTGAAAACTTCGTTCCTGAAGTAATAAATTATTCTGCAGAATATTTTGCAGATATTGCAAAAGACATTCAACAATTTTTACCATATTATGCAGAGGTTCCAACTAAATCAATTTTTTTTCAAAAAGAAATGGAAACATTGAAGTTATTATGTACAAATAAGGAAAGATATGACAACGGCGAATGTGATTGGCTTGATATATTGATGTTAAAATGGGATTGTGAAGACCAGGATAAACCAATGATATCAATAAATGAAACATTGGTTAAAGATTATGAAAGAAGGTTAAAAAATCTTAAGAGAGATTGTGAATCTGAAAATGAAAGATTGACAAGAAGAATGAGCATTATGGATCAAGTTATAGAAACAATTAGGGATCCGGTAATCCATATTGGTGTTTTAGTAAAAGAATATGCCACTCAATTAGAACAAGGTGCAAATCCCAGAGAACTAGGTCCATGGTATCAAGTTGAAGAACTTGCAGATAAACTTTTTAAATCTTGAGACGGAAGAATTTAAGAAAAACATTTAAATAACTCATTCTAAAAAAAGTTTAAATGAAAAAA
>CAZIMI010000187.1:0-2830 GCA_964540325.1 uncultured Methanosarcinales archaeon
CCTTTTGGGCAGTGGTTAAAAAAGTTAACAATTAACATTGTAGCTATTTTTGGAGCTGAAATAAATTATTCCTTTGCTCCACTATATTCGCCAGGATTTATTTTTATCGTAGTATCTATGATAACATTATTTATCTTAAAAATAACATGGAAAGATTTGCAAAGTACGGTTTGTTTAACAATTACAAAAATAAAAGTTCCTTTTTTCACTTTAATATTTATTGTCGCATTGGTTCAAATCATTCTTCTTTCTGGACACAACTTAGCTAATATAGCAAGTATGCCTTTAGTGTTAGCGCAGTTCTTTTCTTCATATACTGGAAAGTTTTACCCTTTTTTCTCACCAATTATTGGAATGATTGGATCATTCATTTCTGGGTCTAATACTGTTTCAAATTTATTTTTTACTGCGTTCCAGTATGAAACTGCGATCCAGTTAGGTATTTCAACTGTTGTAATCGTGGCACTACAAGCTGTTGGTGGGGCCATTGGAAATATGATTGCCGTTCATAATGTTATCGCTGCTAGTGCTACTGTTGGTTTAAAAGATCAGGAAGGGAGAATTATTCGCACAAACTTGATTCCCGCATTAATTTATTCTTTGTTGGCTGGGATAATCGGGTATCTCATGATAACTTTTTTGTAATGAATATTAAATAGAAATGTCAAATTATATTTGTTGTCATTGAAAAAATCCAATAGAAAAACCAGAAAACATATTAATTATAATAGTTCTTTCTTCTTAACTTCTTTCCTTAACCATTCTTTAAAATCAAACAGAATTCGAGAGGAATCAAGTTTGCCGTGTTTATCCTTTACTTGTTCAGAAATCAATTTAAACATATCATTGGCTTTAACCACAAAACCTGCTTCCAAGATTTTATCATCTTCCATCTCTGCAGCAATATCAACTATCGCCTGTTTACAATCTGCTCTTAGTTGGATATTGTTCCAGACAGAATCCCAATCACCAGCAAATTCTTTAACTTTACCAGCCATCCTTTTCAGGATCTCAGAGTTACCATTAATCAAATCATCCGTAATTTCTAACTGATCTGTTTTTGCATTATAAACCATCAAGTCAACAAAAGCATGCTCTTTCAATGGGTCATCATCCCATCTTTTTCTGACTTCAGTAATTCTTAATACACGTTTATATTTCTTTAATCCAGAAATAACTGGATTTGTAGTAACAATAATATCAATCGCTTTAAACGAAGTTTTTGGAACACCAATATCATTAACAACTCGGTCATAAACACCATACGGACTATCGGCGTGGATAGTTCCCGCCACAACGTTTGCTGCTGCTCCTACCCGCATTGCTTCAAAAAGAGCTACAGCTTCATGAGATCTAACTTCTCCTACAAAGATTGCTGAATCGCCCATTCTCAACGTACTACGAATTCCAATACTGGGGTCAACTTCTGAACCTTCTTTTGAAGACAAAGCAGAAGCAACTTTCATGTTTTCTACATTGTAGCCAAGAGCCCTCATTGATTCCTGTGGAAGTTCAAAAGTGTCTTCTATTGTCAGTATACGAGATCTTCGAGACATTTCTACTAAAAAACTGCCTAACAAACTACTCTTTCCTGAAGATCTTGTTCCAGCAACAAGAATAGTAGCGTTATTATCAATAATAAAACTTAATAAACCAGCAGCCATTGCGTCCATATACTTAATTTTTGGCTGCATATACAACGGAAAGGTCCAAGGATAATCTCTATGTCTTCTAAACGAAAAAGCTAATCCTAGGGGGCTTAACGGAGATGTAATTGCAGATACTCTTGATGTGAACCCTTCAACTTTTAATTCTGTATCCAAGATGGGGTTTGCTTCATCTAAAGGTCTACCAGAAATTAATCTTAATTTGGTTGCCCAAGAATCTACTTCTTGTCTCGTGGGATAAATGTTTGTATAACAATCACCATAATCTTGGTGAACAATAAAGATTGGCAGTTCTCCGTTAGGAGCGTTAATATTAACGTCCTGAACTTTGGGATCTGATAGTAAAAGTTCAATTAATCCGAAACCGACAGTGTACCTTAATAGTGCTCGGGCTAGTTGATTAACTTGGTCATCAGAAAGTTTCATATTTTTATGTTCAATCAAATCATTCAACAAATCTTTACCGATATTAAAGAAAACTTCTCTCATTCGTTGTGGGTCAACAAACTCTTCTCTATTAGGTTTATGTTCTAACATGATTCGCTTAGCATCATCTAATAATTCGTAAACATCTTCCGTAAAACGGAACTCTGGTGGAGTTAAGTGAAACTGAGTTTTAATATTGTCATCAAAAGAAAAAATGTTAACTTCACATTTATCATCTCCCTCACCAAAATCATAACTTTCTTCTAAGTTACCTTCCGGAAATTCCGTAATTAGTTTAGTATACATAAAATCTGGTCGAGTTGTAGGGTGAAATATGTTGCCATAAATATCTCTGGAACCTAACTTATATTCTTCATGAGTGTGGGGCATTAATTGTTGAATAATTTTTAACTGTTCAATCTCTTGAATTGTTGCCAATAAAATTTGGATGAATTTCTGTTGCGATTGTGAATGTCTTTCATCAATTAAATTCTTAAGTTTAGTTTTTTCTCTAATTTCTAAACGTTTTAGAGAAACGTACGCTGCAAGAGGGTCTTCTTTTAACAGTTTTGAAATGATTCGTTGAAACTTAGCATAACTACCGCGAATATAGCGTTCATGCTGTGGATCAAGAACAATGTTTGAATAAGCAAGCCGTTCATCTTTGTTTAATCTCTTGTATAGTAAAGCTAATTCTGTCAATAAATGAGTTTGTGAATAATCATATTCATACTCTC
>CAZIMI010000188.1:0-2820 GCA_964540325.1 uncultured Methanosarcinales archaeon
GCTCCATCAATTCCTAAAACTAAAACTTTTGTCATTTTAAACCTCTTTAATTGTAAGGACGATTAGTAAAGAATCAGTTTAAAAACGTTATGGAAGATAAGAATGGAAGAATGTCCCTTGTTCTTTGGGGCGATTGGGTTTTTCATTTTAAAATAAAGCATAAATAAAAGGTGACACAGCACTACTTTGTCCAAATACAATTAATGTTCCAACTAAGAATAACATGATAATTATTGGAGTAAGCCACCAAGCTTTTCTGACTCTAAGAAAAGACCACAGTTCTCCTAATAATGATTTATTATTTGTCATTCTTCTGTTAATTATTTCTTACTATTATTTAAACTTTCTTTTTATTAATCAGTTTATTTATGGTGATGATTTCATTCTAATCTTTTGCATATTCTTCAGAATCCCACATATGTTTAGTGTTTTCATCTCGTTTAATTAGAAATTTATCAATCACTAAATAATCAATTCCTGTACCCATCATACATCTATAAGCGTTAAAAGGAGTACAAACAATTGGTTCTCCTCTAATATTAAATGACGTATTAATTAGTATTGGCACCCCACTTAGTCTTCCAAACTCTTTGATTACATCATAGTAAAGAGGATTCTGTGGTCGTCTAATTGATTGTAATCGTCCACTTCCATCAACATGGGTAACTGCGGGGATAAGTTTTCTTTTTTCTTCAACAATAGGATATACCATTAACATATAATCTGTGGGTTCTGGAACTGGTTGGTCGCATTCAAAATAATCTAATGCATCATCTTCACAAACAACTGGAGCGAAGGGTCTGAATTTTTCCCTATGTTTAACTTTTAAATTAAGAATATCTTGCATTTTTGGGTTACTAGCATTAGAAAGTATACTCCTACTACCTAACGCTCGTGGTCCCCATTCCATTCTTCCTTGGAACCAACCAATGACATTATCTTCGGAAATGAATTTTGCAGTTGTTTTAACTAATTCTCCATCATTTTTAAATGTTAAATATTTGATTTGATTTTGATCTAAAAATCTTTTTATCTCTTCCGTTGAATATTCTGGGCCCAAAAAGGCATCTTCAAAAACATAATTTCTTTTATGGCCTAAGATAGTATTGTAAATATAACTTGCTGCCCCAATACTAGTTCCTCCGTCAGAGGCATTAGGATTAATCCATATTTTTTTAAATGGGGTGTTTTTTAATATTTTTCCATTTGCTACACTATTGAGGCCACAACCACCAGAAAGAACTAAGTTTTCACATTCTGTAACTTTATGAAGATGATTTAACATTTTGAACAAAACTTCTTCGTAAACCATTTGTAAAGCAGCGGCAAGATCTTTATGTTCTTGAGTCATTTCTGCATCTCTTTTTGTAATTGGTCCACCTAGTAGTTCACACATTTTCCTGGAGGGCATTTTATCCTTATAATGAAATACAAAATAACTTAAGTCTAATCGATAACTACCATCTTCTTTAAGATCAATTACTTCTTTTATCTTTTTATAAAATGGATTTTTCTCTTTGTCTATAATCCCATAAGGACTTAGTCCCATAACTTTATATTCAGAATTATTGACACTGAACCCCAAATAAGCAGTTATTGTTGAATATAATAATCCTAACGAATGAGGAAATTTAATTTCTTTCATTAAATTAATTTCATTTTTGTCTCCAACTCCGTAAGCCGTTGTGGTCCATTCTCCTACTCCGTCTACAGTTAATATTGCTGCTTTTTCAAAAGGACTAACTAAGAAAGTGCTTGCAGCATGGGCTAGGTGATGATCAATAAATAAAATGTCTCCTTTATACTTTAATTTTTTTTTAATAATCTTTGGTATTCTTAGTTTTTCATTAATCCAAGAGGGTAAAGAGCTTAAAAAAGTTTTTAGACTGAGAGGAAACATTTCTAAGTGTTGAAATAAAACTCTTTCAAATTTTAAGAAAGGTTTTTCGTAAAAACCAATATAATTAATATCATTAATGCTAATGTTCTGGCTTTTCAAACAATATTCTATTGCTTTCAGTGGAAAAGAGTGATCATGTTTTTTTCTAGTAAACCTTTCTTCTTCTGCAGCAGCAATTATTTTTCCGTCTTTTAGCAAAGCAGCAGAGGAGTCATGATAATAACAACTAATTCCTAAGATATACATTTTTCACCGCGCCTTATAATAATATTTGCCATTCTTTTCTTTTTCATTTTTCCATTTTAAAATTGTCTATAATAATCTTTTAATGGTTTTTTGCTTAAATCTAAATTGTCCCAATAACTTTTTTGTTCTTTAGATAATTTTTTTTCTAAAAAGTGTTTACCAACAATTTTTGAGATAATCGAGGTTATCCCTACTCCAATTATATAAACCATTAGCAATAAAATACTATTGATAATTATCGCTATATTGTTCCCAAAATTTTTCATTCCATTCTTGAAACCATTAAAAAAAGAGCTAGTTTTTTTCATTTTAATGACCTTTTGATGATAACTCCTAAGATTGTGATTAAAAAAGTAATTTTCACTATTTGGAAAAAATTCCATGCGGAAGGTATTTTTTCAAAATAAACCAGGATAAAGTATAACATTGTTGTAAAAAGTAAATAACTGAATATAAACCCCACATTTTTACCCAAATTTTCATAATTTTTGTGATTTCTATGAAATTGTTGATTTGATACCATCATGATTTGAATAAATGGTTTGTTTATAAGTTTTTATTAAGTAGAGAAGTTATATTAAACTCCTGAAATATTTAAGCTATGTTTTTGTTTGCTAAAGTTGTTTAGTATTGTAATTAGTTAACATTTCTTTACATTTATAAAGAACTGATTA
>CAZIMI010000189.1:0-2779 GCA_964540325.1 uncultured Methanosarcinales archaeon
GGCAATTTTCGGACAAACTGAAGGTTTGTTAGGAAGTGATTTAGAGTTAAGAGAACTACAAAGATCTGGTAGAATAGGTAGAATTGAAGTTAATGTTTCAACAAGTTCTGGTAAAACTAAAGGGGAAATTATAATTCCTAGTAGTTTAGATAAGACTGAAACTGCAATTGTTGGAGCAGCATTAGAAGTTATTCAACGGATTGGTCCTTGTAATGCTAAAGTCACTGTTGGGAAAATCGAAGATGTTCGGATTAGCAAAAGACAGTTTGTGGTTGATAGAGCTAAAGAATTGTTAAGAGAACTTACTGAAAATACTCTTCCCGATTCACAAGAGATTGCTGATGAGGTTGCTCAATCAGTTAGAATTATGGAAGTTGTTGATTTTGGCAGAGAAAAGCTTGCTGCTGGCCCTAACATTGATGAAAGTGAAGATATAATCATTGTTGAAGGCAGAGCAGACGTTCTTAATTTGTTAAAACATGGGTTTAAGAATGCAATTGCAATGAACGGAACTTCCTGCCCGGAAACAATTAAAGAGCTAACTAAAAAGAAAACAGCGACAGTTTTTGTTGATGGAGACCGAGGCGGAAATTTGATTATCAGAGAATTATTAAGCGTAACTGATATTGACTTTGTTTGTAAAGCCCCTGACGGAAAGGAAGTTGAAGAGATTACTAAGAAAGAAATCCATAAAGCTTTACGGGGAAGAATTACTGCTGAACAAGCTAAATTAGATCTTGGAATCGATGATACTGGTGCTTTAAAAGAGGAACCTGCACCAAAGTCAAGATTTCATGAAAGACCATCTCGACCCGCAGGTATTCCAAGAAGAGTAGAAAGTAATACTTCCAGAAAACCCGAACAAAGATATCAAAAATCCTCTTCAAGTAGCCAACAAAGAGCGCCAACAAAAAAGGTAGTTCGCCTCTCTGTTGAAGAAAAAAGCAAGTTTAAAGAAACTTTAGATGATTTGTTTGGTACTCGTGGTGCCTGTATTTTTGATGAAAAACTGAATATTCTCGGAAAGGTTCCTTTAAGTGAATTATCAAGTACTGTTAAAAGTCTTAATGGCGGAGTTTATGCTCTAGTTTTAGACGGAACTATTGACCTTGATTTAGTTAGAACGGCTGAGAAGTTTGGGATTACCCATTTAATTGGTACAAACTCTAAGGTTAAAGAAACCCAACGGGTTAATGTTTTAACTGATGATAAACTGAGTTAGACATTTTTAATTTTTATTTCATCTTTTTTTATTTCTTTTAATATTAATTTTAAATCTTCTTCCTTTGTAAAATTTAATTTTGATCTATCAATAATTAAAACACGCTCATTTTTGGTTAGTTCAATAAAGTGGTCTTGAATTTTAAGTGCTCTAATAATTGTTTTTTCATTTTTTTCACTATTGCGATTTCTTAAACTAATTAATTCATGTAATTTTTCTTTTGATGCTGTTAAAAGAATAATCTGATTTGATTTTGGCAAAACAAAGTTAATATCCGCGTTTTCTGCAGTTAGGATTGCTCTTGCTGATAACTCTGAACAATCAGTATAACAATCCAATCCTGACTCTGAAATTTTCTTTGCATTACTTAATATTTTTTTATAATGATTAATGAACCAATTGTAACGCATAGAGGAATCATCATTAGAAAAAACATTCTCTAAAATTTCTGTGGGTATTGTTCCTTCTTCTCCTTCAAAGAAAGCCGGTAAACATTCAATTGCAGCCAATTGTTTAATTAAAAAAGATTTACCAACTCCAGATGTTCCAACGATTGAGATTATTGCCATTCAAATTTATTAAGTGGGAGTTTTTTTAAACTTTTTTATTATTATTCACCACAACCTTTTTATTCTCGTTCGAATTAAACCACTTTAATGGTCTTTGATGTTATTATTGGCAGAAGTAAAAAAGAGGTGGGTCAGTTTGGTAAAGAAGGTACTGTTTTGATTGGTAAACAATATGTTAAGATGGGTCAAACAACTTCTTTATCTAATCCTGTTTACTTGGATGTAGCGGGAGCACACGTTGTTTTTATTGTGGGCAAGAGAGGTTCGGGGAAATCTTATACCATGGGTTCAATCGCTGAAGGACTTGCAGACTTGCCTTCAGATATTAAACAAAATTTGTCTATCGTTCTTATTGATACAATGGGGATTTACTGGACCATGAAATATCCTAACTTTCAGAATTCCGAATTAGTTAAGAATTGGGGTTTTGAACCTAAAGGGTTAGATGTAAAAATTTTTACCCCTACTGGTTTTTATTACAAATATCAAAAAGAGGGCATTCCAACAGATTTTCCATTTTCTATTAGGCCGATAGATGTTGGATTTAATGATTGGTGTGCAGCATTTAATCTTAACCCTAATTCTGCTGAGGGCGTTTTAATTACAAAAGCAGTTCACAAATTAAGTGAGAACGAAGAAAGTTATAGCCTTGATGAATTGATTGAATTGGTAAAAAATGACCCAGAAAATGAAAGCGTAGTAAAAAATGTTGTAGTTAATGAATTTGAAAAGGCTAAAGGTTGGGAAATCTTTTCTAAAGAAGGCACGCCATTAAAAGATATTGTTGCTTCTGGCCAGGTAACTGTTTTAGATGTTTCTCCATATGCAACAATGGCTTCTGGTTGGGAAATTAAA
Organism: uncultured Methanosarcinales archaeon; assembly: GCA_964540325.1. GTDB lineage: Archaea > Nanobdellota > Nanobdellia > Woesearchaeales > GW2011-AR9 > JABJOX01. The sequence continues at coordinate 2,647 of CAZIMI010000189.1, forward strand.
GCTTTAGTTGTTGGCTTGATTTGCAGAACTCTATTCAATCAAAGAATGTTGGCTAGAAAAACTGAGGAGTTTAAATCTGTAGATGCAGCGATGCATTATTTTTCTAAAGAAGTTAAAGAAAAAATGCAGGAAC
>CAZIMI010000190.1:0-2757 GCA_964540325.1 uncultured Methanosarcinales archaeon
TTGCATAAACTTTAAAAATAGTCCTTTTTAAATGAGAATTATGACAAATAAACGTATGATGGCATTTGGTTTAACTCCAGACGAATTGAGAGGAAGCAAAGTTTCAGACAGTTATCTTAACACTGTTTGGGTAGAAGGTTATCGCGATGGAAAACATTTCGATATTATTCATGTTAGTGATCCAGAAGGTCATGCAGGGAAAATCCGAGTATCTGGTCCGGGAAATGAACCAACATTATTTAATCATGTATATGACATTGTTGTGGATCAAACTGGGGGAGAATCTGGAGATTGGGAAGTATCTAGAAAAAAGGTAGCAAAGGGCGATAGTCCAGCTAATTTAACTAGGCTTGTACAATTAGCAGAACCAGTTACCCAGGCAGGTGTAGCAGAATTGGCCAGAAAGTATGCAGACGTTTTACAGGAAGCAGAAATTGCGAGAGTTTTTTATCATTCAATGCCAGATTATGCTCAAGCTGGTCATGGTTTGCCAAAAGAAAAGTTTAAAACTTGTCCAATTGGCTAAAGTAAAAAAATATTTTTTTACAATTCACTGATTTCTTTAACTGCTTGAACAAACTGTTTAATTTCCTCTTCAGTATTATAGAAAGAGAAACTTGCTCTGATTGTTCCATCTTTAAAAATGGATTCTTTATTTTCAATTTTATTAAACCAGGAGTGAACACAATGTAACCCAGATCTCACCATAACATTATTAGGATTGTTAAGCAACAAAGAGGTTTCATGAACTTTCTTATCTTTAATTACAAATGAGATTATTCCTGAACGTTTCTCGGCTTTTTTTGGACCGAGAATCTGTACTCCAGAGATTTCAGAAAGTCCAGCAGTAGCAATTTCATTTAAATGAACAATGTGTTTGTGGATATTCTTTGTACCAGTGTTATCTAAATACTTAACTGCTTCTCCGAAACCGATAATTCCTGGATAGTTTTGCAAGCCAGCTTCAAACCTTTCTGGAATTTTCTCGGGTGTATATTCATCATAACTGGAATCGGTAACAGTTTCGCCACCAACCATGAATTGTTTTAACATCTCTAAGTTTTCTTTTGTACTAATCAAAGCGCCTACTCCATTTGGACCGCAAATTTTATGCGCCGAGACAGCAACAAAGTCTGCATCCAATTTCTTTACATTAATTTCGTGATGTAAAGCTGCTTGGGCACAATCTAATAAAACTTTAACTTTATGTTTATGACAAATTCTGATAATATCTTTTACGGGATTAGTAACGCCGTCAAGATTGGATGTAAAAACAACACTAACCAATTTAACTTTTCCTTTATGTTCATTAAGTTTTGTAATCAGATTGTCCATAGAAAATTCGTTCTTTGGGCCTGATTCAATGATGTCATGTTTGATTTTCCATTCTTTTTGTAATTTTAACCAGGGGATCAAGTTTGAGTTGTGTTCTTTATCACTTGTTAGAACAACATCACCATTTTCAAACGGGAAAGCATTGGCTACTAAATTAATTGCTTCTGTACAGTTCTTTGTAAAAACTACTGCTTCTGGTTTTGCATTAAAGAATTTAGCAATTTTTTCTCTTGCTTCGTCAACAGCTTTGTTTACTTCCTCGGAGATAGTATGGTTGCTTCTCCCTGCACAGCCAGGAAACTTGTTGTAATACTCGTTCATCTTTCTAATAACTTGTTTCGGTCGTAAAGACATACAAGCATTATCAAAGTAAATTATTGGTTTTTCGTTGATCTTCCTATCTAGAACCGTGAAATCTTTTCTCAGTTCGTTGAAGTCTACTTTCTTTCCAAAGATTGATTCTAACATATTATTCTTAAATAATGTATTTTTGTTTTATATAATTTGCCTTTATTTAGTTAATTTATAGGGATTGTCTAAAATCATCTTAATTTGTTTTTTGTCTAAACAAGTTCTTCGCAATTCACTTTCACTTATTGGGTTTCCGTGTAAAGAACAATAATAACCTTTAGATTTTGGCATTCTATCTACTTGTACTCGGACAAGGTTTGTTTTTGGACTATCGGGTTTGCTATCATCATAACCAATATTTTCATTAAAAGCAAGATGAAGATATAAACTGCTAATAATGCCACGATATTTAATTACTCCTAAACCATGATTGAATACAGCTAGTTCTATAGTTTCACGATCAATTTCTTTAAAATATTTTGAACCTACCTGTCTTGAACCCCGGTGATGTTTTTTATAATCATGATTAACTATTGGATTTCTCCATACCTGGACTAAACCACGATTATCATTGATTGCTTTTTTCTTACCAATTTTTGGAGCAGGATTTCTGAAAGTAATTTTTCCATCTTTTCGATAAACTGGGATTGGTTGTTTTGAACCTGGTTTAACCAATTTTAAGACGTTAGAATCTAATTTGTTCTCTTTTTCTAAACAAGAAAATATTACGTCAACATCTCTTCCTGTAAACATTTTCATCAACTTAATTTCTTCTTCGGTTAATTGTTCACTTTCTGGATAAGGTATAGCATGCCAATAACTATTAAGTTCTACAAGACTGTCGCCAATTCTGTCCCATCTTCTTTCAAGATGAGAGCAGATATCTCTATACAACTCTTCAGGATCGGAATGGTCAACCTCACAGTTAATTACTTTTTCCAATAACGATATTCTTTGTTTTAACGATTTCATTTTCTTAACAAAAACATCTAAATCTTTTCACAAAAAATGATTCTTTATTCCCTCTTAAACACGGCAAAGTAAATCATGGTTAATAATATCAATACACCT
>CAZIMI010000191.1:0-2711 GCA_964540325.1 uncultured Methanosarcinales archaeon
AGAACAATCTGAAGCAGGGATAAAATGTTCATTTATACTGCAGGAATCATAAAAATCGCAGTCTGCCTGAGCATCAGTATCTAAAACTCCAGCCACACAATAGAGATCTTCAGACGCTTCAGGATAGATATAACAGCCAGCAGTATCTGCAGGAGATAAGAAAGAAAAGCTAACTAATAGAAATAAACCTAAGACTACTAAAATCGTACCTCTTTTTTTATTCATATTTATATAAGATAGATAAATATTTGTCATTTATAAATATATCGAAGAAGACTTGATTTATAATTACTTAAAATTGTGAAATGACAAAAACTATCTTTGCCATTTAATTACTGCTTTAACACTCCATAATCATTAACAATTACTGGAACGACAACTAAGAAGAATCACACAATAATTTTGTATACAACTTGTAGAATATGGAATATCATCACAATCAGAATCTTCAAGGCAGGGATTATCAGTTGGGCGGCATTGTGAGAAACCTTGGATACAAACTAAATTCTCGGCACAGTCTTTATCTGATATGCAACAATCACATTGTTCTCGTGACCCATCTGAATATTGTGTCACGCACTCTCCCTCTTCACATTTCTGATCAGAACCACAACTTTGATAATCTGCCCATTCTAAACAGTCATCGTTATCATTATTAGTGCAAGTAATGATTTTATTGTCCGAACATTCTTTTTGGCCTTTATAATCACATTCATCTTGACAAGTTGGATTTGAATCACAATCAGAATCTTGATAATCTATCTTATGATCACAATCATCATCAATTCCATTATTGCAATCTTCTGGTGGAATAGAAGTCATACATTCATAAATTCTTAAACTCAAACTTGGACCAATGTTCCATTGACTAACATCTTCATTAGCGAAAGTTCTGTAAGCGACACATTGCGATTCAATAAAACCATATTCTTCAAGCTTATCTAAAATGTAATCAAGCGCATCCAGACCTTTATATCCCCAATTAGCCAATTTATCGCAACTGCCAGTAGGCTCAAATTTATCACATATTTTGGCAAGTGCAAGTCCTCTTTCCTTGAAGTTATCAGCAATCTCGTCAGCAAATTCGCAGCCCGTTGCTAGACTATTAGATTTCATTTGATTGTAAAATTTCTTTGCTGCAGCTTTAGAATTGTCATTATTACTTCCAGTGTAAGATTGAAACTGCATTGAACCAGAGGTTAATGATAAAGTATGGCTGCTATTATGGGAAAAGATTTGTAGAGAAGGAGCATAATCAGGATGATTCACCTGAAAAGTTTCAAAACCATCACCATCAAAGAAAGCCACAGGTGCGTTTGTTACTGCCGTTCCATAATCATCTTTTATATTAACAGTAACCTCTTCTCCTGTTTGTTGATCGGTAAAGAAAATCTGTCCTTGGGAATTGGTTTTTCCTGATTTGATGCTAACTTCGCCAATAGTTGTTTCTTTTTCTGGAGGATTATCTTCACTTCCACAACCAGAAACAATAGCCGCTCCGCCGGAAGCGATTAATAAAGGTGCAGTTGCATAAAGTATTCCTTTTGATATTGCATTAAAAAATTTTTTAGATAATGATGGTTTAAATTCTTCTTTAGTAATTTGTTCTAATTCCATTGTAAAACCCCCTAATAACGGTTTTGAGAGAAGTGATTATATAAATATTATTGTAATCATTTAGCTATTTTTCTTAATCTTGCGATTAGTTCGTCAACATCTTTCTTTTCTTTAAATTTCTCAGGGTGGGTTAAGTTTTCTTTGAACTTTTTTTCTCGTTCTTTAACTTTTTCAACAACCTGTTCAAGATTATGAAAATATTCTTTCTCTTTAAACAGTTCTGGATGATATTTCTTTTTACGTTGATATGAACTAGCTATTCCCTTTAACTTTAAAAATTCGTCTTTAGTTACCTTTTTGGGAGTTAAACCAACAGCAGCAAGAAAATCGTCTCTTTTTCTTTTTTTTATTTTTTGTTTTCTTTTCCTTTTTAGAAAGTTAATTTTTTTCTCTAAAACATGATTGGAAAAGAAAGGAGAGTACCACTTTGTTTCTTTTTTAATTTCTTTGGAGACAATTTTCTTTTTCTTTTTTGGAAAAAAGTTTTTCCACAATTTCTTTCTTAATTTAGGATGTTGATAAAAATAAAAAATGATTACTGCTAAAATGATTAAAAAAGCTAAAATTACTAACCAGCCTAAAGTTCTATTCTGAGGAATTTCTATCTCTGTAAAATCTTTTACTTCAATTCCAGAAGCGGCAATCAAAGTAGGGGTTGTTTCTATTGGTTCTTCAATAATAGTTTCGTTGGAAATCTCTTCCAAAACAAGAGTTTCTTCTTCAACCGGCTGAGAACATAAAGTTAAACATTCAACTTCGCTGATGTCTGAGTTAAATGAAAACTCTGGCAGATCTTTATTTTTTGCTTCTACCTCACAAAGGCCCTTACTGGTTTTGTAAGCACAATAATTTTCAAACTGGCAACAGCCGCCTTTAGAACACCACAACTCATCCTCTCCAGGAGGTACCGGGCCTGCTTTGCATTTGCCTAACAATTCGTCTGTACAGGAACCTTTACAGAGAACAGATTTACATTCAGTAAAAAGTTGTTTATCACTACAACTTTCTTTGAGGAAGAAGAATTGTTCGAGTATACAATCTTCATAAAAAAGACATTCTGTTTCAGCTTCTTCTGTACTTAAGTCTGAACAATA
>CAZIMI010000192.1:0-2707 GCA_964540325.1 uncultured Methanosarcinales archaeon
TCAGAAGAAATCTTTGCTGGCTATGATCGACATGATAAAGTTGCTAACATTAATCATGAATGTTGGTCTGGCTTGAAATACATGTGGGATCGAGATTTAGTCAGAGATTTTAATTTAGCTAAAGAACTAAACATAACAATAAAAACTCCTTTCTTAGATAAAGAGTTAATCACTTACGCAATGAAACTTCCAGGTGATTGGAAAATCCAAGAAGAAAAGAAGAAAGTCATCTTAAGAGAAGTCGCAGAACTTTTCTTAGGCCAGTTTGCCTGGCGCAAAAAGAAAGCTGCTCAGTACGGCAGCTGTTTTGATAAAGCAATTGCTAAACTAACTAAACAAGCTGGTTATAAATTAAAGAAAGAATGGTTAGATAGTTTGTGAAAATAAATATGCCTCTAGAAAAAGTTTTAGGATTAGAACCAGATGCAAAAATAACAGAAGTTAAAAGGGCCTATAGAGAACTAGCTTTAAAATATCATCCAGATGTAGCACCAGAAGATAAGAAAGTAGAGTGTATTAGGATTTTATTGTGATTCTCCAATTTTCTGTTCTGTCTTTGCAGGGCTCACAACCGTTATGACAACAATTGCGTATATTTCAAATAAAAGAAACAATGAGTGTTATGAAAGAAATCTTTAAGTGTTTTTTTCTTATTCCAGATGAATTTCTAGTATATCTTCATCTTTAAGAACGTGTTTTAACATTACTCGCTGTGCTGGATGTTTAGCTGAACTTCCCCAAACCCGAGCATACTTGAACTTTTTCACAAAATCTTTATGTAATTTATTACAAACATTTCTGATCGTACTATCTTTAGTAATTATCAAAGGTTCTTTCTTATCAGCTTCCTTACCTGGCTCTTTCAGATAAAGCCGGATAAAATTTAACTTTTCAAAAATCAGTTCTCTTAAGTAATCAATGTTCAAACCTTCCTCAGCAGAGACTACTAAGTCTGCATTTAATTCCTTTTTAACTTTACTTACTTGGGAAGCATTAGCCAAATCTGCTTTACTGATACAAGTTAAAGCAGGAACATACTTTTTATTGCCTTCAATACAATCAATGAAATCGTCAATATCGATTGGACTTCTGATAAGAACATCAGCATTAACAATCTTAAATTCACGAAGAACTTTTTTTATTGTTTCATCATCAACATTTAATCTTACAGTTTTCCCTATTTGAATTCCGCCTTTAATTTTTTTCTTGATCCAAACCTGTGGTTTTGTTTTGTTAAGTCTAATCCGAGATTCCCAAACTTCTCTTAGAATAGCAGGATAATGTTCTGGATGGTTAACATCAACTAAAACTAATACTAAATCGGCGTTTTGAATTACAGTAAGAACCTCTTTTCCTCTACCTTTACCAGAAGCTGCTCCGGAAACAATTCCGGGAACGTCTAAAATTTGAATCTTGGCCTGTTTATAATTCATCATCCCTGGGACAACAGATAAAGTAGTAAAAGCATAGGCCCCAACTTCTGATGAAGCCCCAGTAAGACTGTTTAACAAAGTTGATTTCCCTGAAGAAGGGAAACCTAACAACAATACAGTTCCGTCACCAGATTTTCTAACAGTATAACCATGTTCAGATCTTCCTGTTTTTTTAGAAATGCGCGCTTCTTGCTTTTCTTTTAGTTGAGCAATCTTAGCTTTAACAATTCCAATATGGCCCTGAGTAGCTTTATTATATTTTGTTTTTTTTAACTCGTCCTGTAATTCTTTTATTTTCTTCTTATAATCAACCATTATAGCTAAAACATTTGACTGGGTTTATATATTTTTTTGTAGAATTCAATTAATTATTTCGGAAGTTAAGTTTTATTCTTCTTTTATAGAAGCATCTTTATAGAATTCAATGATCGTATCTCCAGGCAAATAAGAATTTGTTTCTTGAGGTAAATGAATTTCACAAAGTTCAACTAAGGTCACTGGTCGTTCTCTGCTTTGACTAACTTCTGCTTCTAAATCCGCAACAGAATCATGATACTTAGAAGATGCATCCCTAAATAACTTTTCCACACCACTAGGATCTGAAAGTACTTTGCAATGGCTTTCCTGAGTACTCAAGTAATTTCCTAGGCTCATAAATAAAACTGGATGAAAACCAGTAAGACTTAAAGAACTCTCACAAATAAATTTTTCTGTATCTTCATCACGTAAAATAACGGCCTGAATTTTATATTGACTCCCCATTACTTTAATGAAAACAAAACAAACTATAAATAATTATTGGTAATTTAGAATATATTTTTTCGCAATTTTTATAAAGTCTCCCGTTAATTTTATAGTTATGGTTAACGGAACTGTTGTATCCAGTGCGGTAGGTATTGCCCAATCTTACTTCTATACGATTGTAGTAGGAATAGTTATCTTATTAGCTGGTTTTGGTTTAGGTATTCTAGCCCAGAAACTACTTTATAAGTTACTACAAGAAATTGGCTTAAACAAAATCATGAACAAAGTAGGTATAACTTTCAATTTAGAGAAATGGGTCAGCCAAATAATTTCTTGGGTAATCTATCTTGTCTTTATTGTAATTTTCCTCAACCATTTAGGAATAACTTCGATTGTTCTCTACCTAATTTTAGGAGCAGTTCTAATGTTAATTATTCTTACTTTTCTAGTAGGACTAAAAGATATTATCCCCAATTTTATTGGTTGGTTATACATCCAAAAAAATGATAAGATTACTGTTGGACATAAAA
>CAZIMI010000193.1:0-2651 GCA_964540325.1 uncultured Methanosarcinales archaeon
ATGCCTTTTGCACATTTAACACATTTTAGTCAAATGGCAAATCGTTCAGAACTAGCAAAGAATTATGGGGTTGCTTTTTCTAAGATAAATATGGCCATGACCAAAATTATGGCAGAAGAAGAACGGGAATTCAAAGCATTTTCTGAAACTCGGGACAAATCAGTATCTATAGCTACTTACGGAAAAACCACAACCTGGAAAGAGAAAAAAGAACATCTTCATATTAAGATATTTCCGTTCAGAGGAAATATTGGTCAACCATACACTGTTGATAGTACTTTTGGAAGAAAAAAAGTTCATCGGGATCAAGATACTGGGGAAGAATTCATAAAAATGAAACCTGTTAGAAAAAAAATGATTGATAAAGAAAGATTCATTAGTTTATCAAATCGGTTAATTGAGTTATTAAAATGAATAGAATTAAATTAGTTTCTTCGGACTTAAATGGAACTTTGGTTCATCAACACACTATGAGCGAGATGATTAGATTATACGTTGGCGAAGAACAATTCCTAAAAGCAAATGAAATCTTCACACGCCAAACGTCAGGTCTTGCTAGTATGGAAGAAACTTTTCAAACTGCTGGACCACTAACTAAAGGATTAAGTTTACGTGATGCAATAAGATATACTACAGAACATCTGGGATTTGTTGACGGGTTTGATGAATTTTTAGACTGGATGTATGAAAGAAGAATTCCTTTTGTTATCAACTCTACAGGTTATTCTGTTACGATTCATGCTATTAAAGAACAAATTGGTCCTGAGAAAGTTCATGGACAAATTGGAAAGATTCTTCATTTCGGGTTAAATGCAGATTCAAAAGAAACTTTAAGTGAAGTGGAATTAGAGCAAAAAGTAAAAGATTATTTCTTAGATCCGGCTACCAAAGAAAGCCCCATTTATGATCAAATAAAAGCCACAGGAATTATTGATTTAGGGATTGTTGATGATAACGCAAAAGCTACACTTATTCAAGAATATGCACAAAGATATTTTCCAGAAATCAGTGTAAGAGAAATAGTTCACATGGGAGATACAATGGGAGATTATGGTGGAATTACGGAGATTGCTAAAGCTGGTGGAATTGGAATCGCTTTTAATTATAATGTTGCTCTAGAAAAAGCTCTTAAAGAAAAAGTTGCAAAAGAAGAGGGAAGAATATACTTACAAGGTAAAAAAAGTCTTTCATCTAATCTAAGAAATCTGATTCCAATAATTGAATCTCAATCTAGAAACTAATTTCTTTGCCTCTAAGTCCTTCAGGCAACATAACGCCTAATTTTGATAACATCGTCGGCATAACATCATAAATACTTACAGTTCCTAAATTACCTGTTCTTGGAATTCCAGCTCCACTAATCACAAAAATACCTAAAGAGGCATGTCCAGCATGATCTTTACCCACTAGAGTTCTCTCTGCATATAATGAACCATAGCCAATCTCGGAACTAGTGCCTGCTTTAAGGTTATCTGCATAAAAAATAATGTCCGGGGCATATTTTGCATACTCTCCTGAAAAGATCTCTCTTGCAAGGTAAACTTTATTGTCCATCTCCTGGCCTTGGTCGCCTTTAATTTCTAATAGTTTTTGTTTTAATTCTGTTACTATTTGATTATAATTTTCTTCTTCAACAATCCCTTCAGGTTCTCTACCTTTAATGTTAAGATGAATCATGCTTTGATAAAAGCCCGTTGAATAAGCTTTAGTCTTGCTCCAATCAACCAGTTCTGGGTTAAATTTTACTGGTTTGTCTAAACTTTCTTTCAAGACTAAATAACCCTCTTTAATTAACCAATCATTAAAATTTAACCTGAAATTCATTTTGTCCATGCCATGATCTGAAGAGACAATAACAATTGTATCCTCATCAATTAGTTCTAAGACTTCACCCAATTCTTGATCAATTTGAATAAAATGTTCTTTTAATGCGTCTTTGAAGGGGGAATCTTTTTCATATCCTCGAGCAGTTTCATCAAAATGTGCCCACATCGTGTGTTCTAAACGATCAGAGCCAATTAAAACTAAAGTGGCAAAATCCCAATCATTTCTTTTAATTAAATGTTTAAGAACTTGGAATTGTTGTTTTGTCATTTCAGAAGTTCTCTTCAAAAGTTCTTCTTTCTCCATATTTTTGTACGATGCTAAACCAGTATTGAGGTCAAACATATAATCTCCACCTAGCAAAGATTTTATTTCTTCTTTAAATTCTGAAGGATAAACACTTTGTTCATTAAATTCTGGAGTCATAAATCCAGTAACCATATTTCCATTAATCGGTTTCCTTATTGGGTATGTAACGGGAACACCAATGACATAACTTCTTTTCCCTTCTTTGGTTAATAAATCCCAAATCATTTCTGTTTTAACATCATGAGAATTAATTAATTCTTTATGTGAATAAGAAAAACCATCTCTTTTATTGTAACGATATATGCCAAAATCTGAAGCATCTTTTCCTGAAAAGATAGCGGTCCAAGCCATACAAGTTGTAGGTGGAATAGTGCTTTTGATTCTCCCATAGGCACCAGTTTCTACTAATTTCTTGAGGTTAGGTAGTTCATCTAACCATTTGCCAAATACAAATTGAGGTGGTGCTCCATCAATTCCTAAAACTAAAACTTTTGTCATTTTAAACCTCTTTAATTGTA
>CAZIMI010000194.1:0-2643 GCA_964540325.1 uncultured Methanosarcinales archaeon
AGAGAACAAGTAGCAAGGGGCACACTCAATAGAAAACTTTAAATATACAAGTGTATTTACATATGTATATACAAAGGTGTTTAAAATGGATCCTCAAAAAGTTAAATCAACCCCAAGAAGGCATAGGAGATCAGCCCATCTAACCATTAGAGTATCTCCAGATATTCAAAAGTGGTTAAGAGAAAAAGAATTTAGCCCAACTGCAATATTTTATGAAGCTATAAAAGAATTAGGTTATAAGGAGAGGAGAGATTAAAATGGTAAGCTCATTCGCTGGAATAATCGGAATTGTTTTATTTGTACTTGCATGTAAAAATGTAAATAAAACCTACAAAGAAAAATCCGTATTTCTAAGGACAGGGATATGCATCGGGCTCTTTTTTGCTGGAATGATTTTAGCCATACTTTTTTTATTGTTGCTTAATCCGAGTGCATCACCTGAAAGTCTTGGAGAAAACTCAATCTTGTTTTTAGGATTTTTTGCAGATGTAATCTCATTAATATTAAGATTCTTCCATGTTAAGAAAAATAGTAAATCAAGTTCAAAAGAATATAAATCTGCAAGGAATGAGCTTATTTTATCTATAGTTATTCCTGTAATAATCTTTATAGCTTTATTCGGATTTGATTTTTACAAAAGTGCAAGCTGTCAATATCCAAAGATGCTAATTGGAGACGAGTGTTGCGTCCCAAATACTGATTTTGGAATCCCTATGTGTAATGATGAAGCAGCTAAAATGAATCAACAATTAAACCATGCAATTGAAAACGATATTTTAACCACAGAAAAAACAGAAAATATTATGGGCAAATTTAACCTCATGGTTCCACCCGATTATTATGCCATTAGAAATGCGAAAGCAGGATATTTTGATATTCCCATTACACTGATAAGTTATGATGAATATGGTAATTCACTATTGATAAGAGTGATGTATTCTGAAAGTTCAAATTATGGAGAAACAATCCATGATTTTTACTATGATTTCAAAAAAGGTTTAGATCAATCTGCTCCACAAGCAGAAACTACTGAACCTCAATTTTTTGAGAATGAAAAAAATGGATTTGAAATAGCTATGTTTAACATGACGGCAAACATTGGGGGAATTGAAACTTTCAGGTCACAAGCATTAATCAAATCTGATAATGATGTTCTAATAGTGAGCTATTTAAGTGATAATGAAGATTTATTTGATTATTATTACTATGAATTTGAGAATATGGTTTGGTCATCAGATAGGATTGGTTAAAAATGAAACGTAAAAATTCAATAAGTATCAAATGGTCTCTTATATGGATAGTGATACATTCAGTTTCATTATTCATTATCGGTTTTTTGCTAGATTACATAAATATTCAAAATGAGTTTGTACAATTGCTTCTTCTTGGTTTTGGAGTAACAATCTTTGCAAGAATAGCAAAAATATTTACTGCGAAAAAACGATTTATTGTTGATAAGTGGTTCATATTTTGGTCATTACTAAATGCTTTTACAATTTGGATTGGATATTTTGCTATTAAATTGATTGGACTAACTAATCCGTTTTTGAATATCGTTATAATTGCAGTCTTACTTGTTTTATTTGCCAATCTAATCAGGAGGTTCAGATTATACAATACCAGATTAATCTTTATTTCCATTGTGATTATAGCAGTTTTGTTTTTTGGCACAAGCGAGCAATCTGATAATTACTTTAATAAAATTATATCTCCTGAAATTGAAAATACTGCAAATTCGGAATCTGATAGCACTGATTATAAAGATAAAATATCAGAAATAAAAGAAAATATCAAGGTCAAAGTTGATGAAATATCCGAGGAACTTGATCCTAGTTCATACAAAAATATACGAGAGGCATTTGAGGAACTAAATGAACTAAGAGAAGAACACGGTGTTTCAAAACTTTCTTGGAATGATAATATCTACGAATTAGTAAAGTTTCAAGCCTCAAAAGGATTATGTTCTACGAGCCACTGCGACCACATGGATAGTAATGGAAAATATTTTGATGCTTATGCAAGTAGGTTTGGTGTTTCACTAATGGGGCATAGCGCAGAAAATATAGCTGGTTCCGATTGTCATCAGGCTGTTGTTGATTTGTGGTTACATAGCACAACAGGACATAGAGAAAACATGCTTAATCCAGTTATGCATCAAGGTGCTCTGGCTTATGATAAAGGAAATTGTGTATTAATTGTAACCTCTTAAAATGAAAATAAAATATTTATTCCAATTGATATGGTATTTCATCATCACAGAAATTGTGGCTTTAATAGATTTAGCTGTTTGGTTACAATTCAAAGACTTTTTCATCAGTTTAATGAATCTTGAAAATGATGTTTTTGGAATAAAATATGCTGTCCCTCTTTTACTTGTAGCAATTCCTGTTATTTCTGCATTAGCAGAGTATCAATCAAAACAGAAGAAAATTAATGAAGCATTGAATAAACTATTAAGAAATTAGTTTGAGTGTGCCCCTATCTAAAATAAATATCTTTTACGAAGTAAAAAGCAATATGTCCGTAGGACTGGAACTCTCCCCTTTTGTTTCTTTTTTTAAAAGAAAACTGAACTTAAACACAATTGAATATAACATCGCGATTAAGAGAAGTTCGGTTTTGAGGCAACCCACAAAACCGAAT
>CAZIMI010000195.1:0-2624 GCA_964540325.1 uncultured Methanosarcinales archaeon
AAACTACTCGCTGCGCTCGTCCCCCACGTGAAGTGGGGGGAAGATAACATCGTTAAGTTCAATAAATCTGGAGTCCTAAAAATTAAAAAGTAGGGGCAGTTTTAAAAACAATATTTATATATCACAACTATCTATCTAATAAGATGAAACCACAAAACCTATTATTTATCTTAACAATCCTAATTATTATTGTAATTTCCGGATGTGCTAAAGTAAATTCTGAACAAGACACTTCAAACAATCTAAATAATGTAATTCAAGATTCTTGCAAAATAGAAGTAGAAGAAATTTTAAAAAAAGATGAAATATATGCTGGTTGTTTCTCATCTGATGATTATTTAATGAATTGTGTTGAAACATTTGTAATAGATATTTATGATGAACTAGTAGATGACCACAATTCTGAAGATAAATTATTATTTGTAAATGATTTTTTAACCACTGTTGATTCAGTGGAAAATTTAAGAGGAATGGATTGTAGAAAAGCTTATGAAACAGGAGAAAATAATAATTTTATCTATTGTGAAGGAAAATTAAGAATTCCTCCTGAAATAAGTTCAGATGGAACTGTTTTAAAGTCAGCATTGTATTATCCAGTAAAAGTAGTCTTAAACAACTCAAATAAATTAATTCAAAGTGGATTTTCCAAACCTGATTTATTTAAAACAAATTTTGTTGAGATTGTGTGTAAATAAAATGGCTTTTGATTTATGGGGTGTAGAAAGTTATCTTTATGCTCTAATTGATTCTACAGGAATAAGAGGAAATTCTTCATTAAAGAAAAGTTTCAACATAGGTGAAAAATTTAATGTTGACTTTAAAATCAATAATTTTACAAAAGATAATCTCTCTAACCATTCTTTGGTTAATGTCAAAAAAATAGTTTTTAGTCTTAACTTTAGAGACCAAGACAACCAACAATGGTTTAGGGTTGACAATGAATCTAAAGACAAAGAAGAAAAAGAGAACTATCTCCACTTTCACTTAGAAGAGAACAATAAAAAATTTAACCAACATCAAAAATTAGAAGAAAATTATACTGTCGCTGAACTTATTTCATTCACTTTTGATTGGTTATACAAAATAATCCCTGAGAAATTTAAAGAAAAAGAAATAAAAGATTCTTCTGGTTTTGTTGGTTTCACTTAATTAAAACTGCCCCTAGATATGTTGTCTTTATGTATCGCATTCGCTCTTTAGATGGACGGACTCCAGATTTACTCATCGTCGCTAACGCTCCTTGTCCCTCCCACTATGTAGTCGGGAGAACTTAACATCGTTTCACGCAATTTTGGTAAGGAAATAATGCTCTATTCGCATAAGTAGAAAACAACATTGACGGCAGTCGGACAATAAATTGTCCTCGTTCGACACCCCGGAGGGGGCAACCCCCGTCTCACCTGCGTCAGTGTTTTCTCCTGCGGAGAGCTAAGATTATTGTCTTACCAAAACTCGACAACATTTCTTTTAACATTAACAGTGAATTAATTTAAGAAATGTATGTCGCCCTAACTCCGTTCGCTCAGAATTTGAAATAAATTCTACCCTCGCTCACTAAAGTCACGGGCGTAAAACATCGTTATGCAGAATATTACTCGGGAGCCACTAGATGAAAACTAAAATGTTCTAACACTAAATTATTAAAGGGGATTCTTTCCCATTGATACCGGAATTCCTCTAAGTTTATACTGTGCAAGTCTATATGGGATTCTTGCTCTATTTTGCTCTGCACAGAAAGTATCAATTGCTTCAAACATAGGGTCTTCACCATCTTTTGATTCTTCAGGAATATAATCAGCAAGATTAGTAAATCCTAATTCAATTCTACCCATTGTATCCATCCCTGCTGTCCCATTACTTGAATCTTCACGTCGTTCCCAATCATATGCGATTTTTGAACTTTCACCTAACATCCTTGCAAAATCTTCATGTTCTCTTAAAGCAATGGCAACCAGAACATTACTAAATTGCATATTCAATGTTTCAAAAATTTTCCCAGCATACTGAGGTAAGTCACGATTTTCATCCCAATAAACAACAGGTCTTTCACCAATCATTTCCCATAAAACATAACTTGCATCTCTTTCAGCATAACCACCGGTAATTGAACCCTTTAAACAAAGATGTTCTGCTAATCTAACTGCTTCAGGATGAGTATAGTTTACTGTATGGAAAGTTGGTGTTCTCATTACGGTTAGAATTTTATCAAAAACTTTAATCAAACCACCATCAGTTTTTCCTTCAGAATCTTTAACAATAACTCTAGGAATTTCCCTTTTAACATTATGATCAGCAAAAACACCAACAAGGGCATCAGCTAAAGTAACTTCTCCATCTGATTGCGCTTTATAATCAGCAACAACTTGTTGAGTTTTTTCTCTAATTTTTCTCTCCCATTCCATACGAGCTTCTTGTTCCCAATTCATAACTACTAAAAAATAACAAATGATTTAAAAAACTTTGTGTGGTTTTGGAAAGAATCCCCTTTTATTGCTTACGCTTTAACTGTAAAAACTATGTGTTAGAACGTGGCTCCCTGCGTCATACTTCTCCGCTAACGCTACGACATGGGGGAATCGCTCCACTTCGTTCCGCTCAAACCCCCATGCTGCATAACATCGTTA
>CAZIMI010000196.1:0-2623 GCA_964540325.1 uncultured Methanosarcinales archaeon
AAATTAAAATCTTATGCTACTTGTACGTTTTGTGCTTGTACGCCTTTTTCTGTTTCAACAACTTCGAATGTTACTTTATCGCCTTCATTTAGCCTGACATCTTCAGGTACAGCGCTAAAATGAACAAAGTAATCAGTTCCGTCTTCGCCTTGGATAAATCCAAAACCTTTCTGGCCGTTGAACCACTTTACAGTTCCTTCCATTTGATATTTCCTCCTAATTTAATAATACTCAGAAAGAGTTGTGCTCTTACTTGTGGTATTAATTATGAGTTGATATTATTGGATGTGTTTATAAAGCTTTCTGAAAAATTATTTGTAATTTTTGTTTGGGTTGAGTTTTATTATTTAAATTAACATTAGACATTTCAGAGTAGTGAATTTAGGGAAAGATTTATAAAGTACTATAACAAAAGTAAAAATATGACCGAAAATCCTGAAACTCGAGTTGCTCTTGTAAAAATTGTAGATGATTCTCAAGCAAGATATCAAGCCGTCCTAGCTTCTAATGCTTACAATTTTAGAGAGATGGGCGGAGAAGCTGGTGAGTTCGCAAAATACGGAAGAGTAATGTTTACATTACCTGGCGAAGAATTAACTGCTTTAAGAGAAGCTCAACAATTTGTTGATGATCAACACAGAGAAAACCCAGATTTAGAATTATCTGATGTTAAACTTGCACTTGGTTTAGCTGCAATTAAACAACCCTATAGAGATATATCTGATGTTATTCTTGGAAGTTTATCTTTATAATTTTATTAAACTTAACTTACATTAGTCATAAAAACACAAACACTTATAAAAACAGCTAACTTTCTAATATCATGGCAAAACTAAAATTTAAGAAGAAATGCAGGGTTTGTAAAGATGTTTGGGTTGCAGTTGAGAGTAGACAACCAGTTATCTGTGATAAATGCAAAAAGAATTACGAGAAGTATAAGAAAGAGAAAGAGAACGAAAAAGAATAATTCTAAAACATAACGCTTAAATACTTTTATGAATTCTCTTTTACTATTAAAATTATAAAAAGGTGATAACTATGACAAAAATCTTAATCAATCAGTCGGTAGCAATTCTATGTGATGGTAATAATATCGAAAGAAGTATCCATGATATTGCTAAAAACACTAGCGCAATGATCAACTTTGACAAACTTATTCCTAAACTGTTAGGAAACCGTGGTTTGAATCGTTTAATCTATTTCAGAGAAGGAAAGAATATTTCTGACAAATTAGCTGAGAGATTACACAATCAATACTATGGAAGTGTAATTCCTTGCCACAAATCTGCAGATATTCCTTTATCTATCAAAGCTTCTCAATTAGCTTCTAAAGTAGACGCAATTATCATCATGTCTGGAGACTCTGATTATGTGGAATTGGTAAGACATCTTAAAGCAGAGGGTGTAAGAGTAGAAATCGCTGCAGTTAAAGATACAACTGCTAGAATTCTTGTTAATGAAGCAGATTACTTTCATTCTATTACTAAAGAAGATTGGTTCGTGTTTAAGGCTCCTGTGAAAAGAAGGAAGAAATAAAAGACAGTTTCATGAAATACTTCAATTACTTCTGGAAAGACCCTTGGTGATTTTTTTACCATTAATTTAATAAACATAATCTTCTTTTCTATAACTATGGCAAAAGTTTATGATTTTCAGAAACGGAGAGGTTCGAAACCAAAAAATTACATTGTTGGCGAACATGGTGAAAAGATTGCACTCCCGGAGGGTAATGTTTTAGAAAAGTTAGCAGATTCAACCTTGTTAAAAGTACATAATGACTTTATTTCTAAAGGTTTTCCCATGGAAGATTTTACTAACAGTATTAAAGGGTTAGAAAATGCTCTTAATAAACGTTTAAATATAATTCAAATCAACGAAATTTTAATCCAGGCAATTAAAAATAAGATTAAAGAAATTAAAGCAACCAAGAAAAAGATTGGAAAAGAATTGGGTTCAACCCATCAAACTTTTAGTGCTGGTGAGATTCATATTCAGGAAATGTATGTTGATTATTACCAAAAAACAAAAGATTCCGAAAGAATTGAAGAAAGGATTGCGGGATTAAAAGAGGTTATAAAAGAAGTAAATGAATTCTTAGGAGATGAATTACGAAAAGAAGAAAAGATTAGAAATGATTGTTTAAAAATATTTAAATTGGCTGAAGAATTGAATATTCAATGTTTAAAATTAATTGGTCGGGCTTCTTTTTTTAAAAGAACATTTTTTAAAAAGAGAGAAACGGAACATGATTTTGGAATTGAGAGATATGCCAATGAAATTCTTGAAAAAGCTGAAATTATGAAGAAGAAAGGAGAGAAACTTAAACGAACTTGGTTAATAATAATTAAAATATATAAAAAAGTAATTAAGAAGCAGGAAGCAGATTTAATCAGTTTAGAACATGGTGATTAATATACCATTAATTTAATAAAAGAGAACCAGTTTTTAATAAACATGGAAAACGAATTTCTTAAGAAAAGCAAAGATGAATTACAAAAGTTTCGCGAGTTTGTTTACCAAGATGGGGTTTTAGACAAAAAAACTAAGTTTTTAATCGCTTTCTCAAATTGTGTTGCTTTAGGTTGTGAACCTTGCATGATCTCTAGATTTAAGAAAGCAAAGG
>CAZIMI010000197.1:0-2612 GCA_964540325.1 uncultured Methanosarcinales archaeon
GATTGGCCAATGCGTTGGTATTATGAGAAAGTTGATTTTGAACCGGGCGGAAAAGATCATTCTGCCGCAGGAGGAAGTTTTGAAACAGGAAAAGAAATTTGTAAGAAAGTCTGGGAGTTTGATGCCCCCTCTTACATAATGTACGAATGGATTGGCATTAAAGGTAAAGGGCAGTTTGCTTCCTCTTCAGGAAATGTTATTACAGTCAATGAACTTTTAGAAGTTTATGAACCGGAGATAGTTCGTTATCTATTTGCCGGCACTCGACCAAACAGAGAATTCTTAATTAGTTTTGATACTGATGTTCTCGCTCTTTACGAAGAGTTTGACAAGTGTGAAAGAATCTATTTTGGATTAGAAGATATTAATGAGAAAGAAGATAGTAAAGCTAAAGCGGCTTATGAATTAAGTTATATTGGTGAAATTCCAGAAACTATTCCTTACCAACCAAGTTTTAGACATTTGACTACTTTGTTACAGATATATGATTTTGATATCAACAAAGTGATTGGCTATTTTGTAAACGAGTTAAAAAATGAGCATGATAAAAACCGATTGCGAGTTAGAGCAGAATGTGCAAAGAACTGGATCCAGAAACATGCTCCTGAAGATTTTAGGTTTCATGTTCAAGACAAGTGTCAGGTAACATTGGTTAAGGAAGAGAGAAAAATCTTAAAACAAGTTGCTGAGAAATTAGTTGAAAAAGATTGGACAGACAAAGAATTACATGAAGAGATTTATATTTTAGTAAAGAACAATGATTTCCCACCGGGAGATTTCTTTAAGTTAGCATATCGGGTGTTGATTAATAAAGATAAAGGACCAAGATTGGCTAGTTTTATTCTGGAAATTGGGAAGGAAAAAGTTGCGAAGTTGTTTAAGAGTGTATAAACTAATCGACAAAAGATGAAGATTACAATCAGAAAAGCAAAAAAAGAGGATGTTCAACGAATCAGAAAAATAGATACATTTGAAAAAGAAATACTCAACAATTGTTCTCCGTTAGATAAATTAGACCCAAAGTATAAACCTAAGAAAGGAGAAAAGAATTATTATGAGAAATTTATTTTAGGGAAAAATAAATGGTGTTATATTGCTGAAAGCAACGGAAAGTTGTTAGGTTATATCTTATTTAATATTAAAAAGAGAGAACCATATTGGAAAATAAAGAAGGTAGGATATCTTGATCTGATAATGATTGATAAGAAAATGAGGGGAAAAGGAATTTCTAAACTATTGTTTAAGAAAGCCCATGAAATATTTAAAGAGAAAAAGTTAGGCTACGTAAAATTAACAGTTCAAACAGATAATGACTTTGCCCATAAAATCTGGAAGAAATTTGGGTTTAAAGATTTCAGGGTTGATATGTACAAGAAAATTTAACATGACCGCCTCCTGCGACTAAAGTCACAGGTTTTCTTTTTTTGAGTATCTAAAAACCGAATTATTTATATACCACAAAAAAATCATTCTTAATATGGCGATAGGTGACTTAGCAGTACAAGCTGCACCGGACTCAATAGATTTTTTCCAACCATTGATAGATTTCTTTCAACCAATATTTGTTAAAGCTAGCTTAGTTGTTGGCGGTATTTTTGGGGTATATCTTATATTATTATTTGCCAGAGTCCATTATGAACGGAAAAAAGTAAAATTATTACAAGATATCAGATTTGATTTAGATCAGTTAAATATGTATCATGGAATCAAGACCCATAAACAGAAGTTTGGATTTTTTAGAAGTATCTTTGAATTCTTTAGAAGAAAAAGAAGGGAGAAGAAAGTTGCTAAAGAGTTTAGTACTAATGGTAATGAAGAAACTGAAGAAAAACACCACCGTAAAAAGAAGCATAAGAAGAAACGCAGACACAGAAAATGAAGATTACTGTTAACAAAAATGTTTTTAAAAAATTTAAGAGTCTAAAGATTACTTTTATTCTGGTAAAGAACATTGACAACAAGTTAAAGTTAGAGGAGGCTCAGCATTTATTGGAAGAAGTTGTCAATTTAATTCATTTAACATTTAACAAGGACACAATAAAAAATCATCATTTGATTCAGCCCTGGGCAGTTGCTCAGCAAGAGTTTGGTTCTCAAGCAAAACATTATCACACTTCTGTAGAAAGATTGTTAAAAAAAGTTTTAGCTCGTAAAAGTATCGCTACTAAAGATGTACTGACAAACTTACTTCGTTATTTGGCTTTAAAACATATTATTCCCTTTGGTGTTGATGATTTTTCTAAAGTTAACGGAGATTTAACATTTGCTTTATCTTCAGGAAAAGAAAAAGTTGATGTTTTAAGGGGACTTAAGAAAGGGGCATTATATTATAAAGATGAAAAGTATGTTTTAAGCACGAAACTAGATTTCTGGAAATCTAAAAGAACAATGTTAAATGATAAAAGTACTTCTGCTTTAATCCATTTTGAAGTTCTGCCCCCGATAACACAGAAGAAATTGAATGAAATTGTCAAAGAAACTGCTAAGCTGGTTAAAACATTTTGTGGTGGCGGAGTTAAGATCTATTTCTTGAATGAGAAGGTTGGTAGTGTTAAGGTTTAGAAAAGTAACAAAATAAAGAACGCCCTATCCCCGGGCTAAAGCCACGGGGC
>CAZIMI010000198.1:0-2591 GCA_964540325.1 uncultured Methanosarcinales archaeon
ACTTTTATAGGAACTTGCATTCCTTTTAGTTCAGCAGTTTTTTTGTTAATCTCTGATACTACTTCGCCAATATTTAATCCTGTTGGACCTAAAGCTGGTCCTAATGGTGGAGCGGCTGTTGCCTTTCCACCTTCAATTAATGCTTCTACTGTTTGTTTTCCCAATTTATTTCACCTTTGTAATTATAATGCGTAACTTTAGTTAAAATGAGTGGATTATTTATAAAGTTAATGTTTAAGAATCAAATAACTTATTGTATCTTTCTTCTGCATCTGCCATACAAGTATCGTACATATGGGGTAAAGTAACTAGACTAGCAACACAAGACTGTCTAATATTATCGTATTCATTCCTTTCAGGTGTGGCATCTTCAAATAATAAAGAAATTGAAGCTTCAATTTTTGGATCTAACTCTAAAACTCTATCTTTATCTTTAGCTCTAGCTGCCACTAACATTTCAGTTACTGATTCCAGTAATTTTTGTTTATTTGTCATAATTAGTAAATTTCTAGCTGTATTTTATAAAATTTATCATAAAAATCAATAATTACCCATTTAACCTAACATAAAAAGCGCAAAGTTTATATAATAGTTCGTATGGATAACCTCATGGAAGGAAAATACACTTTAGAATTGTTTGCAGAAGAGAGAGGTTTAACTAGAAACTCTGCTTTAAATTTGCTTTCAAAACTAAAAAAACAAGGTTATGTAAAAGTTTCTGGTGGTGGGAGACAAAAGCGAATTTATACTATCTACAACACTCCCCAAGAAGAAGCTAATGGTTTCTATACAATCGTAAATAAATATTCTCCAGAAAAGTTGATCCCTCGTTTTAAGCATGTTGTTAAAGGAAAATATACAATTGAAGATGCTATTATTGACGGTATAAAAATTGGTGATGTTAGAACACTAAATGCTACTAAACATTTGTTTAGACATATAAAAAACTGGAAAAGATTGTTTGATTTAGCGAAAAGACATCAAGTTTTAACTAAACTTTACCAACTTTATGATTCTGCAAAGAAAGAACTGAAAGTAAAAAGAATGCCAAAGAGGTACCTAAAATGATTGGTCTGAAAGATCAAGAACAACTATTTAGATTAATTGCAAATTTACTAGAAAAAGATATTATTTGTACAGCTATCGGTGGAACAGCAATGATGTTCCAAGGTTATAAACAGAATACAAAAGATATTGATTTAGTCTTTAATTCTGAAGCAGATAGGGATATTTTCATCAAAGCATTGAAAGAACTTGGATATGAACAAAAAGCATTATTTGGAATTTATGATGAAGAGCATAGACAACATAAAGATAAGCCAAAAATGTTTTCCAGAACTGATGAACGATTTGATTTGTTCGTTAAGAATGTATTTGGATATAAACTTGATGAACAATTTGTTGAAAGGAGAGATTTTATCGGTAAGAAGGAGTTAATCATCCATCTTTTACCTAAAGAAGAACTTATCTTGTTAAAAGCAATTACGGGCAGGGAAAAAGATCAAGAAGATATTGAGACTGTTGTTAAGATTGAAAAGGATATTGATTGGCAGTTAATTGTAAAACATGCTATAAAGCAAAGGAAAAGTAATTCCTGGATTCTGCTGGATCTTGAGGAAAACTTACAACTGTTAAAAGAAAAGATATTCATTCCAAAAAATGTTTTTGAAATGATCTATAAAGCAGAAGAATCATAACGAGTATAGTCAAGTTAAGTGTGTTGGCTAAGGCACTACCGCCAAAGGAGGGACATTTGCGAACGAAAAGCGAAGGTTAATGACGTAACGAAGTGCAGTAACCGAGCGGGTGAGCAAATAATTGTCCCGTGCGTAGTGCCTTTGCCACTAAACTTGACATTCCCCCAAACGTAACATTTATTTACTATAATGAATTAATTAACTAAAAAAGATGGTGAAACTAAAAATCTACTTATTCAGGCATGGACAAAGTCATTATAATAAACATCAATGGTTTACTGGCTGGATTGATTCTAAGATGACTAAGGAAGGTTATCAGAATGCCAGAGATATCGCTAAGAAGCTAAAAAATAAGAGATTTCAAGTTGCCTACCATACTAGGTTATCTCGTTCTAAGAACACTCTGAAAGAAGTTTTAAAGTTTCATCCGGAATGTAAAGATATTATTGAAGATGACCGTATGATTGAAAGGAATTATGGAAAATTACAAAGACATTCACATAAAGAGTTCATGGAAGAAGTAGATCAATTATTTTGTAAGACCTTAGAAAAAGAGTATGGTAAAATGAGCCGTCGAGTAAGAAATGAGTTGGGGGAAGAGATGGCCAGATCGCTTTACGACATTTATCATCGTTCATATGACATCCCTCCTCCTGGCGGAGAATCAGTAAAAATGGTTGAGAAAAGAGTTAAATCTTTTATTCGGGATTTGTTGAAGAAAATGAAAAAAGAGAAAATTAATGTCGCTATTTCTGCTCATGGCAATAGTATGCGTCCGTTTAGGGCTTACTTTGAGAAATTGACTAAGGAAGAGATGATGGAATTAGAGAACCCCTGGGACGATTATTTTGAGTATGTGGTTAAGGTTTGATCTTGTTTTAAATTTTTTTTAAT
>CAZIMI010000199.1:0-2572 GCA_964540325.1 uncultured Methanosarcinales archaeon
GTTTCGCTGTTGATGCCTGCTTAGAATCTTTTGAAAAAGCTGCCCAAGCCGGATGTCAGATGTTAATTGTTCATCATGGTATGATTTGGGATAAATCAAAACCAGTTAGGGGCAACGATTATAAAAGGTTAAAATCATTGTTCAATAATAATGTGGCTCTTTACGGAGTGCATTTGCCTTTAGATCGACATGAAACATATGGACACAACGCAATCTTAGCAAAGATTCTAGAATTAGATAATGTAAAACCATTTGGCTTCTACGGAGAGAAAACTATTGGCTTTTATGGGGCAACTAACACAACTTTAGATGCAATCAAAGAAAAACTAAAAGAAAACGGAATAAAACTAGAATGTTTTGATTACGGGCCAAAAGAAATAAAGAAAGTTGCCATTGTTTCTGGAGCTTTTACAGCAGGAGCCTACCAAGCAGTTTCTTTAGGAGCAGATTTATACCTTACTGGAGAAAAAAAATATAATTATCAGCACTTATCAAAAGAAAACAAAATCAACATCATCTGTGGCGGTCATTATTTAACAGAAGTTTTTGGGATTAAAGCTTTGATGCCCTTGCTAAAAAAGAAATTTAATGTAGAAACGGAATTTATTGATGTCCCAGTAAATATGTAAAAAGAAAGAAATAAAATGCCAACTATAAATGTAAGCAAAACAGAGTTTGAAAAACTTGTCGGAAAGGAACTCTCTCTAGATCAACTTAAAGATCGAATTAGTATGTTAGGAACAGATTTAGAAAAGGTTGAAGATGACGAAATTGAAGTAGAAATCTTTCCTAACCGGCCAGATATGTTATCTGTACAAGGATTTGCTCGTGCTTTTAGTTCTTTCATTAACGTTAAAACTGGATTAAGACATTACAATGTAAATAGATCTGGAGAAAAAGTTATTGTTGATAGCTCTGTAAAAGATGTTCGTCCTTATACTGCTTGTGCAATTGTTAAAAACTTAAAGTTTGATGATCAGAAAATTAAAGAAGTAATCCAAATCCAAGAAAAACTACACATCACTTATGGAAGAAACAGAAAAAAAGCAGCTATTGGAATTTATCCCATGGAAAAAATTTCTTTCCCAATTACCTATAAATCAGACGAACCAAACAAAATAAAGTTTAAGCCTTTAGAATCAGAACAAGAAATGACCGGTTTACAAATTCTTTCTAAACATAAAGCAGGTAGAGAATTTGGCCATCTCTTAGAGGGATTAGATAAATTCCCTTATTTTGTTGATGCTAATGATGAAATCTTAAGTATGCCACCAATTATTAATTCTCATTTAACTGGAAGGATAAGTGAAGAAACAAAAGAAGTTTTCATTGAATGTTCCGGTTTTGATTATAATGTCCTAGCTAAATGTTTAAACATTATTGTAACTGCTCTTGCTGACATGAACGGAGAAATTTATTCTTTAGAATTAGATTATGAAGATGATAAGAAATCTAGTCCCGATTTAACTCCAGAAAAAATGAAACTGGATTTGAAATATATCAATAAATGGTTGGGATTAAATCTATCCGAAGATGAAGCTAAAAAACTCTTGGAAAAAATGGGCCATGATTACGAAAATGGAATTGTAATGGTTCCAGCTTATCGTACAGACATTTTACATCAAGTAGATCTAGCAGAAGATATTGCTATTGCTTATGGGTATGAAAACTTTGAAGAGGAGATTCCGAATGTCGCCACAATTGGTGAGGAAAATGCTTTGGAAAAGTTTTCCCGTAAAGTTCGTGAAATTCTAGTGGGATTAAAGTTGTTAGAAGTAAAGAATTATCATTTGACTACAAAAGAAAATCTTAACGAGAAAATGCTTTTAGAAAATAAATTAATTCCATTAAAAAACGCTTTGGGCGAACATAATCATCTTAGAAATTCAATCATCCCTAGCTTGTTATTAAACTTAAAAGATAATCAGCATCATGAGTATCCGCAAAACATTTTTGAGATTGGCAGAACTTTTAATTATGGCGATACTGAAACCGGCGTTAAAGAAACCGAGAAACTAGCCGTAACTATATGTCATGAAAAAACTGATTTTACTGAGATCAAACAAGTATTGGTTGCTTTAATGCAATCTTTAGGTTTAGAATGTTCCGTAAAAGAAACTGAACATTCCAGCTTTATTCCTGGGAGGGTTGGCGAAATTATTGTTAATGATGTTTCTTTAGGTTTTATCGGTGAGTTATCTCCAGAAGTGCTTAGTAATTGGGATTTAATGGTGCCTGTTGTTGCTTTTGAATTGGAATTGGAGAAAGTTTTTGAGTTTATTTGATTCACTCTTAAGTTGTCCCAAGACCTTACTAATATCTATCTACTATCATTGATATCTGTGATATCATTTCTAGAAATATTTATAAATACGTTTGATTCTAAGAATAAAGATGAAACGTAAACTAATCAAACAGGGTGGGGGCGGCTTTACTTTTTATGTGCCCAAGAAATGGGTTAAAGAACGTGGCCTTAAAGCTGGAGAAGAAATTGATGTCGAAGAAATTAACACTAAACTAGTGATCAGTTCCGGCTCCAAAACCAAAAGTAAGATTAAGATTAAATTAGAAG
>CAZIMI010000200.1:0-2532 GCA_964540325.1 uncultured Methanosarcinales archaeon
TTATGATGGAGTCGAGTGCCCTGTCATGTATGTCGTAGGTGTCTTCGGTTGTAATGGATTGGGCTTCGCTGAATACGAATGTAGTTCCGTTGTGGTATTCTCTTAAGATTGTCTGGCTAAGAGCATTGCCTCTGTCATCAAAGCTTGAGGTGTAAATAGTCTGGCGGTCTATCTCATCTGTTGGGGTTATGTCACCTATGCCACCGCCTGCTATGGTGCAGTTATCATACTTTGTTATTATGGTGGTACCTACATTACCGTCGCTTGATATGTGTGAATTTTCTATTACCTTTACGTCTAAGAGATCGGTTGGTCCACCCTGCACTGTATAGTTTGAATAAGTGGCTACGATCTGCTGTAAGGCGACACCGGAGGAGTGGAAGCCTATGCTTCTAATCTCTTGAGCATCCAGGAGATTGTTCTTGGCAGCTGTCTCATAGGTAAGGACCATCTGGTTTTCAACGTTGTGCTGTGAATCGAATTCACGGTTGGTCATTACCTGGTGGTTCACTAAGGTGCGGACTCCGAGGTCTACCTGCCAGGTTGTGATCTCTTGGGTATCGGCGTCTCCTCTGTTATCATGACCTGAGTTTAGGATGAGTCTTTCAGTTGCCAGTGTAAGCTGAGTCCCGTCCCATACCTTTATATCTACGTCTTGTCTTGTGGCATTGCCCCTGGCATCAAAGTCTGCTATAGGATCTGACTCTGTTATTGTCTGGTCTATTGTGTTTGTTTCAGCGACTTCCTTATAGCGGGTTACTGTGGTCTTTGAGGCGTTGCCGCGTCTTGCACCGGCGGCGTTGTTGTATTCGCTTTCGATTTTCTTATGGTCTATAAGGTTGGCTGCAACGACTGTTTCAGAGGTGTAGCTGTCAACAGTCTGCAGAGTCGCGTTGCCGAATACATCATAAGTTGAGTAGCTGACATCCTGCATGTCAACGAAGTCGCCTGCTATTACACTCACAACACCGGTTGTTTCATTGTATGCAGCGGCTGAATAGTTCTTTATGATGGAGTCGAGTGCCCTGTCATGTATGTCGTAGGTGTCTTCGGTTGTAATAGACTGTGCTTCGCTGAATACGAATGTAGTTCCGTTGTGGTATTCTCTTAAGATTTTTTGTTCGCGGGCATTGCCCCTGTCATCAAAGTTTGAGGTGTAGATGGTCTGGCGGTCTATCTCACCTGTTGGGGTTATGTCACCTAAGCCACCGCCTGCTATGGTGCAGTTATCATACTTTGTTATTATGGTAGTGCCTACATTACCATCGTTTGATATGTGTGAATTCGCTATTACCTTTACGTCTATAAGGTTGCTTAATCCGCTTTGTTGCGAATAATTCGCATAGGTGGCTACGATCTGCTGTAAGGCGACACCGGAGGAGTGGAAGCCTATGCTTCTAATCTCTTGAGCATCCAGGAGATTGTTCTTGGCAGCTGTCTCATAGGTAAGGACCATCTGGTTTTCAACGTTGTGCTGTGAATCGAATTCACGGTTGGTCATTACCTGGTGGTTCACTAAGGTGCGGACTCCGAGGTCTACCTGCCAGGTTGTGATCTCTTGGGTATCGGCGTCTCCTCTGTTATCATGACCTGAGTTTAGGATGAGTCTTTCAGTTGCCAGTGTAAGCTGAGTCCCGTCCCATACCTTTATATCTACGTCTTGTCTTGTGGCATTGCCCCTGGCATCAAAGTCTGCTATAGGATCTGACTCTGTTATTGTCTGGTCTATTGTGTTTGTTTCAGCGACTTCCTTATAGCGGGTTACTGTGGTCTTTGAGGCGTTGCCGCGTCTTGCACCGGCGGCGTTGTTGTATTCGCTTTCGATTTTCTTATGGTCTATAAGGTTGGCTGCAACGACTGTTTCAGAGGTGTAGCTGTCAACAGTCTGCAGAGTCGCGTTGCCGAATACATCATAAGTTGAGTAGCTGACATCCTGCATGTCAACGAAGTCGCCTGCTATTACACTCACAACACCGGTTGTTTCATTGTATGCAGCGGCTGAATAGTTCTTTATGATGGAGTCGAGTGCCCTGTCATGTATGTCGTAGGTGTCTTCGGTTGTAATGGATTGGGCTTCGCTGAATACGAATGTAGTTCCGTTGTGGTATTCTCTTAAGATTGTCTGGCTAAGAGCATTACCCCTGTCATCAAAGTTTGAGGTGTAGATGGTCTGCTTATCTATTGACTCATCCACACGGTTAACGAGCAAGGCGTATATGTCTGAGAGTATAGCGTTACTGTATTCACCGCTTAATTCGGCGAGGAAGTCTACTTCTGAGGTACCTTCGATCTTGGCAGTAAGGTTGCCTGATGCGTCAATGTATGAGTAGTCATCTCTAAGGCTTGCGTATAGTGCATCCGGATCAATAGTCACAGTTGTTTTATATTCTTCTACTATTCCGGCAAAGTCTGTGATTTCAATAGTGCCGTCTGATATCCTTATATCAGAGCCTGTGAGGGCTATGGTGCAATTGCCATACTTTGTTATTATGGTGGTACCTACATTTCCTGAGTTTGATATGTGTGAATTTT
>CAZIMI010000201.1:0-2531 GCA_964540325.1 uncultured Methanosarcinales archaeon
TAAAGAAATTATTATTAAGTGGATTAGCAGCAATTATAATGGGTTTAACACCTAATTGTGATAATGGAAATGATTTAGGTTACGAATGTATTTCTAAAGACGATTGTGCAGAAACTGAACAATGTGTAGAAGGAGTCTGTGAAGAAAAAACTTGGCCAGAATGTGGAATTAAGGAAAACGTTCAACCTGACGATTTTACGGGTACTTACTTAGTACAAGATCCAACTTGTAGTTGTAAATATGAACAAATCTCTTTTAAGTCAGAACCTTGTGATTCATATGAACAATTTGATCTTGGTGGAGTTGATAAAAAAACTGGTGAACTTGAATGTTTTGGACTTTCTGGTAATTGTGATGAAACTTTGTCTGGAAATTATTATGGTTTAACAGATTATAGTTTTACCAAATGTAATGATGACATTATTTTAATGAGATGGTATAACGGGGGATGCACTGCTTACTTAGAAAAAATATCTGATAATTATATTTCAGGAACTGGTGACGATTGTCCTCAATAATTTTATTTCTTGTTGGGTTTAATACATAAAAATAAAAAACTATTGATTTTTAGTACTGAAAATAAATCTTTGTTTATTTTCATGTACCTCGATGCTCGCATCGGTGTTTAAATCAAAGCAAGATTAAAAAATATCCCATAGCTTGCTGCGGTGGGTTTTTTATTTTATTTACTTCTGTCCTTTTATACAATTACAGTGTAATTCAACTTTTTCATTATTGTCCTCACTACTACTGGTGTCGTAAGTAAATCTGCATGCAGATTGATCTTGATGAAGTTTACAGAACCAAGCATCTTCATCTCCTTCTTCAGTTGGATTCCACACTGAACATCCAATTGCTAATTGTCCCTCACTACACTTAACATCATAGTTTTCAAGAGATTTACCATTCTTTGCATTTTCAGGTATATCAGCAAACTCAACAATTTCTCTTGTAATCTTAAAATTTAAATCGTCTGTGTTATGACCAAATTTGTCTGGAGAATTCATCTTTATTTTACTTATCGGGTCTGCTGCCAGTACCAAAGCTCCGATCATCATCACAATTAAACTAGTAATTATCCAGAAATGTTTTTTTTGTATATTTAATTTAATTTGCATTATTATCACCTTTTTTTTAAATATTAAATTAGAAGAAAACTTTGATGTTAATAAATTTTTCCTAAGAATTAAAGTTGTTTTTACAGAAATTTCATTTTTTATCTATTCTTAAAATGTGATGAGTGTAGAGATTTAGTTATCTATAGGGTTATCTTTATTTTAGATAATAAAAAAAGTTAAATAAAGAACTTATTTTCTACAGAAATAAGATAAGTCTGTTGTTTCTCCCATTTCTGAGATGTCTTGATAATAATCTAAAATAGCTTCACAATTTCCTTTGCTCCATTTAAATAGCATAGTCATCTTGTTACAAACTGTAAATTCTAATGGTTTAATTTGTGGCTTCATGTATTCTGGTATATCTAAAGTGATGTATTCATCTACAACCATATAATTTCCTTGCGGGTCATTACCTTCATCTAGACAGTTATCTGAATTTGCTTCTAAAGAATCATTTTCAATTCCAAAAACAAAAACGTTCGTGCAACCATCATCACTTTCAATACCCATATACTTAAACGTTTTATCACCAAATGTTACTGGGCAAGTAGATTTTCTAATTTCGTAGATACCTGGGAATGAAACTCCATTTTCGGCTTGATCATCACAAATAGCATTATAATCAACTGCACAACCTTCTTCAGGAGCTAAACACATATCTTCAATACACATTTTGTTACCCTGACAATCAGTATGTGTATTACAAGAAGTAGGTTCTTCTCCCACATCACTAGAATAAACATCCTCTTCTGGAACTTCTTCAGGAGAAATACATTCGCCTTGATAACATACTCTTGCGCCTTTACATTGTTTATCAGTTTCACAACCGCTATCTTCTTCAGCAGTACCACAACCAATGCTTAA
The DNA here is from genome assembly GCA_964540325.1 of uncultured Methanosarcinales archaeon. Classification (GTDB taxonomy): domain Archaea; phylum Nanobdellota; class Nanobdellia; order Woesearchaeales; family GW2011-AR9; genus JABJOX01. The sequence goes on from CAZIMI010000201.1 coordinate 1,983, forward strand.
AGCAGCAACCCCAATCAAGCTAAGATATTTAGCATAATTCCATAATTTATTTGTAAGTGACATTTTCATTACTTCAGAATAAAGAACATATATAAAAGTTATGAAATAAATTAAGATTCTTATTTTGTTATCGTTACTTGATAAGTCTTAAGTTTAGGATGAAAATCAGGTTGATTGATTTTAATGACCGGATACTCAGCGATTCTTTTCTCTAAATCTAAATATTCTTGTGTTGGGACTAAATCTCCCGATTCTATCGTAATAAACTTATATTGGGGTTTAATCTCTTCAATAATAGGTTTTTCAATTTCCACTTGATCAGAAAATAAGTACACTGCTGCTACTACTATAACCATAATAGAGACAATGAAAAACAAGTTTACTAATAATTTAGTCATTTCATTATTTTAGAACAAAGAACGCATATAAATGTTCTGCTACTGAGGAACAGTTACACAGTAACACTGGTTATTTTCTAACTTAACATCACAATTATCTAAATATGGTAAACAGATCATTTCACCACAAATATCGTTACAAGCCCCACTA
>CAZIMI010000202.1:0-2520 GCA_964540325.1 uncultured Methanosarcinales archaeon
AAGACAAATTACTTACATCCAAAATTAGAATATGCGATTGGTTTATTGAATGAGGAGATTATTGGCGGTCCTATATCTGCTATCAAGAAGAAAACAAATAAATTTATTGTTGTTATACCAGGAAAAGAAAAGAAATCTTCTTTAGCCAAGAAAATCAAATCTAGGTTGAAAGGCGGCGATTTGGACGAGATCATTAAATTTCTGCCTGCTGGCGGTGGAGTTGTTAAGAAGTGACTACTTATTAGGGAAAACTTTATATATGATAAACGCAAATTATTAGTTATGGCTATTGATGAGAAAGTTAAACCTAAAACACCAGAAAAAGAATTCTTGGAACATTTAAAGTATATTGGAAAAAGTTTTGCTCGGGCCCATAAAGAAAGATATGATTGGGAAAAATCGCATGATGATCTAAATAAGTCATACGAAGCTTTACCTAAAGATTTAAGGGAAGATTATTTTAATGATTATAAAGATGCGCTTCAAAGGATTGAAGACGGCAAAGAAATGTCTCCCTAAATTTAACAAAGATTTTTTATAGGAATTCTATTATTTGGGATTTATGCTCCCATAGTCTAATGGATATTGGATGACCATAAAGGACGCAAGATTGCGGAGAAAAGGCAAACCAAGCAAAAAATCTAAAGATTTTTTTGGGTTTCCTACGGAAACATCTTGAGATCGGAGTTCAATCAAATGGTTACAATGGAATCATTTTGAAACTCTCCGTGGGAGCGTTTTTATTTTTTATAATTATCACCAACAAGTTACTTGTTTTATAAAACCCACTGGTCAGGTGCGGAAAAAATATATAAATAAGTTCTACTGCTAATGAAACGGTTACAAATTGTAACCAGTTAAAATTGCCAGCAGAGGAACCCACAAACAGAAAAGTTTATAAACAACTGTAACAAACTAGTGACATATGGAACAGATAAGTTACAACATTATAAATAAATTATTAAAAAACGAGAATCACTTGCGCGGTTTAGCTAAAGATCTTAAAATTAATCATATGAGTGTAAAAAGGGCTTTAGATAAATTAGTTAAAGAAAATGTTTTAGATGTCAGAGAACAAGGAAGAAATAACATTTTTTCATTAAAGAAAACTTTGGAAGCAGAAAACTATATTTACTTAACCGAAATCAACAAATTACAACAATTAATTAAGAAACATCCCTACTTGAAGACAATCATTCAAGAACTAAAAAAAATAAAAGCAGAGTTAATCCTCTTATTTGGGAGCTATGCAAAAAACACTTCCACTAAGAATAGCGACATAGATGTTTACATTGAAACAACTGACAAAAAAATAAAACAAGAAACAAGTAAAATTAATTCAAAAATAAGTGTTAAGATTGGTTCATATAATAAAGACAATCTTCTCATCAAAGAAATGGAGAAGGACCATATTGTCGTAAAAGGAGCAGAAAAATTTTATGAAAAAAATAAATTTTTTACTTGAACTTAAATTAGAAGATAAATTAAAAATAGTTGATCCTAACGAAGAAGTTGCCCAAGCATATAAAGAAAAAGCAAAAAATTCTTTCCTTTCTGCCAAAATCCTGATTGAAAACAACCAAATTGAAGATGCAGTTTCATTAATTTACTATTCTATGTATCATCAATTAATTTCATTGTTATTTAAAGTAGGAATTAAATCTGAGAATCATGCAGCTTCAATAATTATTTTAAAAGAATTGTTTAATTTAGACAATTCCAAAATTAGTTTTGCTAAAACTGAAAGAGTAGAAAAACAATATTACGTTGATTTTGATATTTCTAAAGAGGAGGTTAAAGATATGTTAGTTTCTGCTGAAGAATTTAATGCTAATTTAAGAGAGTTTACGGAAAGGATGACTACTAAAGAAATTCAAAGAATTCATCAGGAATTTATTGCTTCTTTTGAACAATGAACATTCAAAAAGTAAAATTCAAAGATATTGAACAGATTCCTAACATTAACATAAACAAGAGTTTCAAGCAAAATTTTCAGGGTTCTTCTCCTGCTCCATTCATCGGCAGATATGGATATCCGAATATTAATGTTGGTTTTTTAAGTCCGCAATTTTCTGGAGATACCTCCCATTACGATTCTCCAAAACAATGGAGCTCAGGCAGGTTTCCTATTGGTAGTATTGCATCTCTCAGATACGGATTAGTTAATTCTAGAAAAGAAGGAAATATTTTAAGTGCGAGAAAACCGAACCGTTACACAGAAATTATCCAAGAAGTAGGAATGGCCAAGAAAGCTGTGGAGTTGGAAGTTAATCTTAGTAAGATTCCAAAGTTACAACTAAAACCACAAAAGGAGATCATACCTTTCGGACCGGCTAGCAAGTTACAAAAAGCTAGGATTACTGCTAATCCGAAAGTTGATTCTCGTGTAGAGAGAGTTGTCTACGATACAGATCTGAAATCTGCACCTGGAATTATTTCATTATATAAGAAGGGTTTTGAAGAAAATTTTCTAACTAAACTAATGTCTGTGGGCAATACTGGATTAAAGAAAAATAGAAT
>CAZIMI010000203.1:0-2518 GCA_964540325.1 uncultured Methanosarcinales archaeon
AAGCATCTAAAGCAGAATTGATTGAATATGTTCCCGGGGAAGAGAATTTCTTGAATCTGAATGAGGAAAAGATGAATGAGAAACAAAAAGCGGCTTTAGAATTTATTAGAACAAACATTTTGGAGAAGTTTGGCACTACTGGTGTCCAACAAACTTTAGATAAAGCTGTATTTGGATTACTTGATTATATTGCCATCTTTCCTGGCGGGGTTTCTAAATTAGAAGATTCTGATGGTAATGTTATTCCAGACTGTTTCTTAATGCCTAATGGCACTACCGCTTTAGATTTCGCTTATAAGTTACATACAGATTTCGGCAAGAAGTTTATTTGTGCCAAAGATGTACGCACAAAGATGACTGTTGGTAGAGAACATTTGCTTAAGAATCTAGATATCGTTGAAGTGGTGGCAGGGAAATAGTCCCAAAACACTTATTTCCTACTATAGAAATTCTTATATATAGATATTCTTATAAAATTGACTATGGGCTGGTTAACTAACATTTTTAAAAACTTTACCGAAGAAGTAGAGGAAGATCCAGAACAGATTAAGATTCATGTCAATGATTTACAGGACTGGGTCAGGATAAGAACAGAAGAAATCGTTTACAAACATAAGTTAGATGAAGCTTTAACAAATTATGTCCATCGAATGAAAGATAAACGTTGGTCTTTAGAAGTAAAGATTGATGAGTGGGAAAAGAAGATTGCTTCTTTAGGCTTAAGTTACAAAACCGAAGATATTTCTACTATCTTTCGGGAAACTAAAAAGTTTCTGGACTTGTTAACCTTCTCAGACAAACCAACTTTTAAAATGATTTTTGACTTTAACTTAGAAATTGAAGATATTTTAGAAAAATTGCACAAATCTATTGAACGCAGTTCTTTTTCTTATAATTATTCATTCATTTTGTCTAAAGAAGAAAAAGGGCTTGCCATTAATCCTTTGCTTAAAGAAATGATTGATTTGACTAACCTCAAAGAAGATTTTGAGAAAAAGATTTCACAGAGCGGTTATACAAAGATGGAAAGTTTGAACAGAAAAGCTTTACTTTTAGAAGAATCCCAAGACAAATTAATCCAATTACAAAACGCACTTACTTCCAAAGGTGAGCGTTTGCAGAAAATTGAAAAAACAAAGGTAGATAAAGAAAAAGAGTTAACTTCAATTAATGAGGACCCAGATTTTTCTAAGTTAATTAAAGCCAAGGAAAGAAAAGAAGAATTATTTAAGAAGATGGAAGAACTTGATGATTTAATCTTTTTATTTTTCTCAAAACTGAAACCAGCTTTAAGACAATTTTATAATCTTAATCCCGGAAATAAATTAATTAAAGATTATTTGGACAATAGCACAGAAACATTTTATCATGATGAGGGTTTAGCAATCCTAAGTTTATTGAAGAATTTAAAACTTGCTGTTGAAGAAAGTAAAGTAAGACTTCTCCCGCAAGAGAACGAAGATTTACTTCTGCTTATTGCTGAGAGCAGTAAATTAGAAAATTTGCAAAAGAGATATTTTAATATTATCAGGGAGCTGGAAAAGTTAAATGTTTCTCCCGCTGTTAATAAAGATCTTTCTTTTAAGTTGGAAGAAGCTAAATATCGTTTAGAACATTTTTCTAAACAAGAAGAGAAAATCAAAGAAAGGGCTGCTGATGTTGAAGAAGAAATTAAAGATTTGCAAGCCTTATTAAAAAGAGAAACAGAATTGTTCAGTAGTTTAGTTAATATTTCTTTGGGTAAAGAGATTGAGATTAAGTTTTGAATCGCTTATAATTTTTTTCTAAAGCTATAATTCCTGGCATCTTTTTTCCAGAAAGAAAAGTTAGTGCTGCCCCTCCTCCGGTAGAAAGATGGCTGAAACTTTTAGCTAACTGAAACTTATTGATTGCTTCTGCAGTTTCTCCCCCGCCAGCAATTTTTACTGCTTTTATATTCTTTAACGCTCTTCCTAAATCTTTAGTTGCACCAGCAAATTTGGCCCATTCAAAATATCCTAAAGGTCCGTTCCAAACAATAGTTTTTGCTTTAGCTAACTTTTTCCTGAATAAAGCGGTTGTTTTTGGTCCAAGATCAAGAGCAATTTGTTGCGGTTTAATCCGATTATAATCAACAATCTCAGTTTTTGCTTGAGGAGATAATCTTTCTGCAACTACAAAATCTAAAGGGAGAATAATTTTCTTTGCTGACCATTTCCTTAACAGTTTTCTAGCAATTTTAATAGAATTTGGGTCAGTTTTTGACACGCCCACTTTAATCCCTTTAGCTTTCAGGAAAGAAAAACATAACGCTCCACCAATTAAAATCTGGTCAGCTTTTTTTAGAGCTTGTTTAATTAAATCAATTTTGTTAAGTTTTGCACCGCCCATAATCCAGACTGCAGGTTTTTTTGGTTTCAAAGCTTTACTGAGAAAAAACATTTCCTTCTCTAACAATAATCCTGGAAGGCTAGGCAAGAAATGGGTTATTGCTTCTATGGAAGCATGTTTGCGATGAGAAACAGCAAAAGCATCATTA
>CAZIMI010000204.1:0-2514 GCA_964540325.1 uncultured Methanosarcinales archaeon
ATCGGCTACTTTAAGAATCATCTGTTTAGGATTACCATGATGTCGTCCTTGTCTAAAATGCATTACGGTTGCTTCTGTCATATTTATAGCTAATAATGGTGGTTCTTTAAAAAGGTTTTCATCTATTGTTAGTAATATGTCAACTTGCACGGCACCTATTATGGCGCAAATTTAATTTTCTTTAATTAGTGCGCCATGTGCCTCCATTGGCACAAAGAATAAAAATATTACTTTATTCTTGTGCAGAAATCAAATCATTGTTTGATTTCTTGCAAAGTAGACATATTACTAATTCTCATTTATCTTATCTATAACCTAAATCCTTAAAAACAACAAAACTTCTATTTCAACAATGCTTAAAGGTCAAGTTGTATCTGGTGATTTTAGTAAGATAGTAATGCGTATTAAAGCAGACCAAGAAGTAGAATTAGGCGAACTTACCGTAATCGAAAATAACAACGAAAAATTCATCTTGCAAGTATATGACCTTATTTACGGCAGCCAAATTTCACAACAAAACTTAGAGATGGTTTCTGGGATGAATTTAGAAGAAGGCTCTTTTCAGATTATGGACGAAAATTTAAGAAATTATCAATTAGCTCTTCTTAAACCAATTCTTAACATTGCCAAGAATAGTAAAACTTGTAAAAAGCTACCAACCTTTTTCAGCAAAGTTAGAGAAATAACAAAAGAAGACCTTTCATTTATTACTAAACCAAATCATCCTCTTTACTTAGGAAAACTCCGTTCCGGTAGCAGAGAAATGGATTTCAATATTTTTCTTCAAGGAAAAGATGTTCTTAGCCATCACGTTCTCATTCCAGCATCAACCGGAAAAGGCAAGAGCAATTTAATGTCTTGTATCCTTTGGGAAATTCTTAACCATAATTATGCGGGGATGTTAGTTCTTGATCCGCATGATGAATATTATGGCCGAACAGAATTAGGATTGAAAGATCATCCAAATAAAGATAGAGTTTCATATTACACGCCTAGCAATCCTCCTGTGGGTGCAAAATCGTTAAAAATTAATCTCAGTAAACTAAAACCCGAGCACTTTCAAGGCGCTATTTCATTAAGCGACCCACAACGTCAATGTCTATATGCTTATTACAGAAAATTTAAAGAGATTTGGATTCGGAGTTTGTTCGAAGAAAGAAAAATCGAACAGATAAACTTCCATGAGGATACCATCTCTGTAGTGAAAAGAAAACTTATCTCTCTTCTCAATTTAGATTTTGAAAATAATCAATTATATTGTAAAGGAATCTTTGACGAAACTGCTGGAGAGAATACAATTAGTGAAATCTGCCAAGAATTAGAACAGGGGAAAATTGTTATTATTGATACCAGCTTTTTTTCAGGAGCAATAGAAATTTTAGTTGGTGGTTTAATCACTACTGAAATCTTTGAGAAATACAAATATTACAAGAAAACAGGAATCCTAAATGATAAACCAGTTATTTCTGTCGTGCTAGAAGAAGCACCAAGAGTATTAGGAAAAAAAGTTCTTGAACAAGGCAGTAATATTTTCGACACTTTAGCTCGAGAAGGAAGAAAATTTAAAGTTGGCCTTATCGCTATCACCCAATTACCAAGCGAGATCCCTAAAAATATTTTAGCTAACATGAACACAAAAATTATTTTGGGAATAGAAATGAATTCTGAACGGCAGGCAGTAATTGAATCTTCTCCGCAAGACCTCAGCCAAGATAATAGAAACATTGCTGCTTTAGATAAAGGCGAAGCTTTAGTAACTTCTACTTTTACTAGATTTGCTGTTCCTATTAAAATCCCTTTGTTTAAAGAATTTGCACAAAAAGATAAAGTAGGGACCAATTTTGAACAAAGTTATTCTGGGATTGGATTTTAGTTAACTATATAAACATAAAAACTTTCATTTCTGATTATGAAACATACACTTAAAATAACTATTGTTCTCTTAACTATATTTCTCTTAGCACAGTTCATTGGAATAGCTGCTTTATACGAATATATTGATCCAATAAAAACATCTGAAACCGGCGAAACAACGTTTAAAGAACTTCCTGTTGGAGAACGGCCGCCAATAGATGAGAAAACCTCCTATTTGCCGATTATTCTAGCAATTCTTATTGGTACTGGGCTTTTACTTCTGTTAGTAAAATTTAAATTAATTTGGATATGGAAAGTTTGGTTTTTAATTGCTGTCTTTATTGCTTTATTAGTTTCTTTTGCTGCTTTTATCAAAACAGAAATAGCTCTTTTGTTGGCTTTAATTTTATCTGCTTGGAAGATCTTTAAACCTAATATCTGGGTACAAAACTTAACAGAATTATTTATTTATGGGGGGATAGCAATTATCTTTGTTCCAATGTTAAATTTATTTTCAGTTGTTCTTCTCTTAATTATAATTTCTATTTACGATTATTATGCGGTAAACAAGTCTAAACATATGATTACTTTGGCCAAATCACAGGCAAAAGCAAAAGTATTTGCTGGATTACTGATCCCTTATAAACTATCCAAGAAACC
>CAZIMI010000205.1:0-2513 GCA_964540325.1 uncultured Methanosarcinales archaeon
AAGTTTTTATCTTCTGGATCAGCATCGATATGTGTATGTAAATCTGCTTTTAGCATATTAATTATCTTTTTAAAATTGCTTGTTAAATCTTATTAAACTCTTTTTTTCAAATCAAATTTATGAACGTTAGCGCCAATGGAGGCACATGGCGCACTAATTAAAAATGATTAAAATTTGCGCCATAATGGGTGCCGTACCCTAACGTTCACTTTAAATGTAAAGAATCATACTCCTTCTGTAATAACAAAGCATCCTTTTCAATAATTGGACTTTCAGAAATAACAACTCCTTTACAATCAAACTCTTTAAGTGCTTTTAATACAGCTAAATAATTGAATCCAGATTCTTTTAAAGTTAAATGATGTCTTTCTCCTTTTTCTCCATGAAATATTCCAGAGAGATGGATATGCATATTATCTAACACTTTTCTTCCTAATTCTGTTTCAACTAATTTTAATATTGCTCGGAAATCTTCTAAGCTGTTTATCTTACCAATACTTCTTGCATAAATGTGTGAAAAATCTATACAGGGAAGAACTTGCTCAACCTCTTTGGAAAGACGAACAATTTCTTCAATCGTTCCCCATTGAGTAGCTTTACCTGTAGTCTCTGGTCTGATTAAAATGGGATTGTTTTCTTTCTTCAATATTTCTACAACTTCAATAATTCCTTCCTTTATTGTTTGATATACTTTTTCAGACTCTTCTTTCATATAGAACCCAGCATGGAATGTTAACGATTTAGCTCCACAAAGATTAGCGATTCTGGCTGCGTTTAAGATGCGCTGTTTACTAGCTGCAATCTTTTCCGGTTCCTGAGAATTTAGATTGATGAAATATTGGCCGTGACAAGTTAGCTGAATGTTATGTTTCTTTGCAGCTTCTTTTACCAAAGGCGCTTTTTCTTTAGAGATATTTACAGAACGAACAAACTCTAATTCCATACAATCTAATCCTAATTTACGTACGTGTTCAATCCCGGTAAGAGTTGTCGGTTTAGGTGTAGAGATAGGTATTCCTGCTGTTCCAAATAATAGTCTGTTCATTTTATTGCAAAAACTGTTGTGGTATAAAAAGTTAATTGAACTGAACTAATCCAAAACACTTATATACTTAAATCATATAATTAATTATCATTATTATCAGAGGTGGTTCATTATGACAAAAAAGAGCGCTAACGAAAAACTACAAGAGAAGATCTTTCTAGATAAAAAAAGTTCCTGGCATGATTTGAAAAAAGAACAAGTTTTCAAGTTTGCTGAAGGCTACAAAAAGTTCATGAAGGAAAGTAAAACTGAACGATTATGCATTGAAAATGTTCTTAAGGTTCTTAAGAAAAACGATTTCAAAGATATTAATACTACTAATCAAGTTAAAGAAGGTGATAAAGTTTACAAAGTGGTTCGGGGGAAAGCAGTCTTAGCCGCAATTATCGGTAAGAATCCTAGCAAATGGCATTTAATCGGCAGCCATGTTGATTCTCCAAGGTTAGATCTGAAACCTCATCCCGTTTACGAAGATTCTGGATTGGGATTAATTAAAACTCATTATTATGGTGGTGTTAAAAAATATCATTGGGTTAACACTCCGTTAGCTTTACATGGAATTGTTTTTACTAAAGCTGGTAAAAAAGTAACAATTTCTATCGGAGATAAAGATGATGAACCAAAATTCATTATTCCTGATTTATTACCGCATCTTGCTAAGAATCAAATGGAAAGGAAAGCAAACAAGATTGTTGAGGGAGAAGAATTAAACATTCTTGTGGGTAGTCTTCCTGTAGATGATGATAAGATTAAAGAACAAATCAAGTTTACTATTCTTAAATATCTGAATAAGGAGTATGGTTTAGTTGAAGAAGATTTTACGGTTGCAGAATTGGAATTGGTTCCTGCTAGCAATCCGATGGATATTGGTTTTGATCAAAGTCTAATCGCTGCTTATGGACAAGATGATAAAGTTTGTGTTTACACTTCATTGATGGCTTTACTAGAAACAAAAGAGCCAAAGAACACCGCTGTAGCATTTTTTGCAGATAAAGAAGAGATTGGTTCTATGGGTGATACGGGGGCAGCAAGTTTTATTTTGCAAAACTTTGCTCATGACTATGCACAGTTAACTAAACTAAAAATATCTGTTTCCAATCTTTTAGAAAATTCAAATGCTGTATCTGCAGATGTAACTGCGGGGATGAATCCTAATTACAAAGATGTGCATGATCCAAGTAATGCCTCTTATCTTGGCAAAGGAGTTTCTATTGAGAAGTATGGTGGCGGCGGCGGAAAATATTCCACTCATGATGCACATGCCGAGTATATGCAATACATTAGAAACCTTTTGGACAAAAATAAAATTGCTTGGCAGACTGGCGAATTAGGAAAAATTGATCTTGGTGGTGGCGGAACAATTGCAATGTTTTTGTCCCGATATGGAATGAATTGTTTAGATGCTGGTCCTTGTTTGTTAGGAATGCATTCACCTTGTGAAGTTACTAGTAAAGCAGACATTTATTCA
>CAZIMI010000206.1:0-2502 GCA_964540325.1 uncultured Methanosarcinales archaeon
TATAATTCATATTCTCACCACACGGATAAGAGAAAGAAAAAACAATATGTTCTTCTCCTTTGATTAACTCATCTACTATCTTTAAGGTATAGTAATCACGATCAGACCAAGGGTTCTCAATTAAGAATTTAAACCCCGTTCCATTAAAATTAACTTTAGAAAAAATATCAGCCAATACATTTTCTAAACCCCTAAATTTTTCTTTAACTTTTTTTTCAATATTTTCACATTCTTCAGTATACTTAGACCAAAGAGTAAGGACATCTCTTGCTGAGGATTCTCTTTTTTTATATTCTTGTCCTGCTAACATTAATGTTTGTTTTAGTGTTTGTCTAGGTGATTTTGACATTCTAGCCTCCAAACACCTTTCTTAGAACTACCTCTAAACAAAAAAACGCAACATTTATATAAAATATTGTTGTACAAGATGTACAACAATGAAAAAGATAAAAGAAGCACTCAAAGAACTAAATCTTTCAGATAAAGAAACAGAGGTTTATCTAGCTCTTTTAATATCTGGAACACAAAGTGCAACTAAAGTATCTAAAAAAGCAAAACTAAACAGGGTAACAACTTACCACCTTCTTAAATCATTAATTGAAAAAGGACTAGTTTCCTATGTGATTAAATCAAATGTCAAGTATTTTCGAGCAGCAGACCCAAAAACAATCTTAAGGAAGATAAAAGAGAAAGAAGAAAAGTTTACTGAAATTCTTCCGGATTTAGAAGCTTTGAAAGAAAGTCTTTTAGAACATCCACAAATACAAATCTATGAGGGCAAAGAAGGTCTCAAATCAATAATGGATGATTGGATTAATACAAAAAAAGAAATTATTGCTCTGGGGAGTGAAGAGTTAAACAATATTTTACAATTTTATTTTCCCCACTACCTAAAAAGAAGAGTAAAAGAGAAAATTAAGATAAAAATTATGTTTAAGAAATCAAAATATTCTCAAAAAATGAAGAAGAATGATAAAAGTGAGTTCAGAGAAACAAAATTTATTGAAACAAAAAAACTAACAACGGGAGTTTATGTTTATGGTAATAAAGCATCTTTCCTTACTTTTATTAAAACAGAACCATTAGGGCTGATAATTGAGGACAAGTCAATTGTTGAAACGATTAGAACAATGCTTAATCTTTTATGGTTAAATGCTAAGAAAAACTAATAAACCAACATTTAAATAAAATGAACAATTTCCCAAAAACAATGAAAAAAAGTACTCGTAACTGGCTTCTGGTAATCTTCCTAATTACTTTAGGTACAAGGTTAATTCTTTCATTTATCACTCCTAACTTTACTTATGACTCCTACTTTCATTTAAGGCAGGTTGAACACATTTCAGAAACAGGGCTGCCTTTATATGGGGATGATTTGTCTTACGGAGGAAGAGAACTTATCTTTCTACCCGGATTTCATTATTTCATGGCTTTCATCGATATTTTACTGCCTTTAGAATTTGCTGCCAAAATCGTTCCCAACATCTTATTTTCTTTATTAACAATAATAATATTTTTCATCAGTAAAAAAATAACTAACAGCAATACTGGCTCTTTACTCTCTGCTTTTATTACCGGGTTTCTGCCAATCTTGTACCACACAAACTCTTTTACACCAGAATCATTATTCCTGCCATTAGTGTTCCTTACAATCTACGCTTTTATGAACATAAAAGAAAAAAGTTACCTGACAGTTTATGTAATCTGTTTTCTGGCTTTATCATTAATCAGTTCTGCAACTGTTCTCTTGTTAATAGGCTTTGGAATTTACCTTCTTCTTTCTTTATTAGAAGGGAAAAAAACGGGCTGGGCTGAACTTGAACTGATAATCTTTTCTGTTTTCTTGTTTATCTGGGTTCAATTTCTCTTTTACAAAAACACTTTTTTAACGGAAGGAATATCTTTCATCTGGCAGAATGTTCCAAAACAAATGATTCAACAGTATTTTCCTACTCTACCGGTTTTGGAGGCAATTGTTCTGGTAAGTGTTATTCCTTTCTTAGCAGGAATATATGTTGTATACAAATCATTATTTGAATTAAAGGGACAGAAAGCTTTCCTCTTGATTAGTTTTGCAATATCTACAACATTACTTACTTGGTTCAGGTTAATTCAATTTAAACTTTCTTTAGCTTTTTTTGGATTAATCCTAGCAATACTTTTTTCTTCGTTCTATAAAGAACTTCTAACCTATTTACAAAAAATTCGAGTAACAAAGCTAAACAAATATATTCTTCCAACCATAATTGTTATTCTTCTTTTGACAATTATTTTTCCGGCAATAAGCACTTCATTAAAACAAAACACACCCACCGATGAACAAATAATTGCCTTTCAATGGCTGGAAGAAAATACAATAGAAGAATATGGTGTAGTCGCCCTGTTAGAAGAAGGACATTTAATAACTTATTATGGGAAAAGAAAAAACTTAATGGATGACCAATTTCATTTAATAAAGAATACTGAAAAGAGATTCCAAAATCTTAATTCTCTCTTTGTAAC